>NZ_JBJDRJ010000019.1:0-71408 GCF_044987415.1 Microbacterium sp. ZW T5_45
AACAACAAGCGTCTCCACGAAGCTCTCGACTACGCCACACCAACCGAGATCGAAGCCGCCTACTATCAATCACAGAACGCCGAACCGGCGCTCACATAGACAACGGAACAGAACCCAGGGCGGTTCAAACATCCTCGCTCGTGGATGAGGATGCGCCGCTGCTGCGCCTTGCCGAAGGGGAGTCGCGGCGACACGAGGTGCGGGTCGTCGGGTCTGTATCTTGATCGAGCGGCACCTGGGCTTCGGTTCCTGAGCGAGCGCCGCGGGGGACAAGGCCTCCGTGACCCTCGAGGGCGAGGCGGAGGTGCCGAAGCAGAGGATCTACCGCTGGTGGCCGTCGAAGGATGCGATCCTCGGCGAAGCACTGCTCGGGGAACACTGCCCGGTGCAGACCTCGCCGTCCCCTTCACCGACGGCTTTGCCGCCGAACTGCGCTTCTGGTTCTCGGCGATGCCGCGGGCCGCGGCGACCCGGAGAGCGTGGCGATCGCGCGGCGCTGATCGTCTCGCGTGGGCGCGCGAGGCGGGCGAGGGGCGGGCGGATGTCGAGGCCGAGGTCGTGGCGACCGCGAGCTACGCCGCGCTGCTGGGTGTGCCGCTGCCGGAAGGGCGGGCTGGGGCGATCGTCGCGATGCTGGTGCGCGGGGTGTCTGCGAACTTGAAATGTGGATTGCACGCCTCACCGGAACAACGTTATCCTGATGAGGACATCCCGCCTTCTTCACACTGGAGCGAACGTGCATCGAGACACCCTGGCCATGGATCGCGCGCGCATGGCGCTCCCTGACGACTTCGTGCGGATCTTCAGCGGACGCGGCGCCGTCGCTCCGCGCGATCACACTGTGACCGGTATCCGCAATCTGCAGATGACGCCGCTCGAGCAGGCGGGATGGCAGTTCGAGCTATCGTTCCGCGAGCACAGCACCGGCGTGCGCATCCACGACCGCGCCGACCTCATCTGGGCGCACCACCGACGCACCGGCGTCGGCATGCACCCGCTGGCGCTGAACTTCGGTTCCGGTCTCGGGGCGCACGATTTCCTCCCGCCACGCGAGGACGAGCCGGCGCCTGAGGGGACGCTGCGCGGACTCGTGACGCAGAGCTGCACCTGGGCGCCCAACGAGGTCGAGCGCCGGGGAACGTTCCACAAGCGCATCTTAGGCCGCACGCTCAGCTTCGCGGTGAGCAGCCGTACCACGACGGATGCCGTCGCCGACGGGGTGTTCCTCGCCCTCACGATTCGCAACCGCGAGGATCAGGAACTGCGGCTCACGGTATCCGCGCATCAGCGTATCCTGCCCGGCGCACATGCCGATCCACGTGTCGACGACATCGCGGAGCGGATCGACGGGCGCACAATCGAGGGGCCTGTGTGGCAGTGGCCTGCGGGACGCACGAGTGAGGCAGCACGTTTCCGCGCCGCGGTGTCGTCCGATCTGCCGGATGACGGTGAGGGCTGGCTCCTCGTCGTGCCCGCCCGTTCCGAGGTCTCGGCGGTCTTCCGCATCGCGGTGACCGAAGCCAGCACGGCGTTCGCGGTCCCCGCCGAGCATCCGCTGACCGCTCTGCTCGCCGACTCCGACGCGCACTTCGCCGCCGTGCACGACCGCTTCCTTTCGCGCCTGCCGCGGGTGCATGGATCGGCCGCGCTGGCCGAATTCCACCTGCGCTGCGCCCACACGCTGTTCGAGGCGCGCTGGGTCCGACGGGACTGGACTGTGACGCCGTTCTACAGCGCGGGCACCTGGCTCGCGACGCTGGCATGGGATGTCAGCTTCTCGTCGGCGCTGCTCGCACTCCTCGAGCCTGACCACCTCGAGAACGGTATTAGGGCCATCGCCGATGCCGGGCTCACGCAACACAGCTACCTGCTCTGGGACGGGTTGCAGGGACCGCACTACTCCTACACGCTGTTCGCCGCGATCCGTGCGGTGCGCGACCTCGTCGATGTGGCTGGACGTCCTGAGGCGCTCGATCGTCCTCTCCTGTCGGGCTCCGCTGTGGGGCAGGAGCTCGTGACGCGCATGCGCGAGGTCCTCGAACGGCATCGGGATAACGTGGGCCTCATCTCGTTCGGCGATGAGGCGCACGACTACAACGAGAACCGGACGGACGGTCATCAGGGAGCCGTCGCCGCGATCAACCTCGTCGCGATCGACGCCCTGGGGTGGCTGGCCGATCTCGACACGACCCCGGATGCCGACCGCGACCTGTTCCGGACCGAGGCGGCGGCCATCCGCACCGCACTCGACGGGCTGTGGGACGCGGATGCCGGCTGGTTCCGCAACCGCTACGCGGACGGTGCGACCGAGCTGTACGCGAGCTTCCAGATGTACGACGCTCTGCGCTCGACCGGGCTGCGCCCTGCAGAGCGGGATGATCTGCTGGGCCACCTGCGGGAGAGTGCCTTCCTCGGGCCGCACGGCATGTACTCGGTGTCGCGAGAGGACGAGGTGCACTTCGACCTCGACGATGCGGACTGGGGTGGCGGCGGGCAGTACACGGGGATGCCGCTGCGCATCGCGCAGGACCTGTTCGCGATCGGCCGCGCCGACCTCGGCTGGGACGTGCTGGAGCGTTGTCTGACGTGGAGCGACGCGTTCCCGTACTTCCCGCAGGAGGTCATGACGGACTCGCTCACCACGCCCGACGTCGAGCAGCCCGTCGAGGTCGCCGCGGGGGCCGGCGTGCAGGCCATCGTGTTCGGGGTCTTCGGCCTCACGCCGGCCGCCGACGGATCGCTGCGCGTGGCGCCGGCCTGGGATGCCCGCAGCGCGGGGCTCTCGCTCGATGATTACCCGCACGGTGACGAGCGTGTCTCGGTGCACCTCGCCGAGGACGGATTCGAGGTGCGGGTCGGCGCGACGACTCACCGCGCCGACTACGGCGAGACGATCGAAGTCGTGTCGCCCCGCATTCCCCGTTCCGTCCACTGAGACCCTGCCCTTCTCGAACCCAGGAAAGACGACATGACGACCACCCAGACCGCGACCGCAGTCCACCCGATCCCAACCGCCGTCGACGCACCCGTGCTGTCGGTGACGACGACGATCACGCAGGGGCGCGACGACGCGCTCGTCGTCCGCTCCACGATCGATGGCGACGGCGCCGTCGTGCTGTCCGTCGAAGCTGAGGCTGATCTCTTTGCGACCGCCGTCGCGACCGTCGAGTTCGCACAGACGTTCGGCGTCGCTCTCTTCGAGGGCGGCGTCGCCCAGCGCGACGGCGATGTCGCGCGGCATGCGGCCCCGGCATCCGGTCTGATCGCCGCCTACGCGACATCGCTGCACGGTGGCGGCGCCGTGCAGATCGACGGCACTGCGCCGTCCGCCGTCGCCGAGTGGACCGACGGGGGCTTCCGCGTGCACGTGCTGCTGGCCGGGGATGCGACGACCCACGACGCCGTGGTCGACGGTGCCTGGTCGCCGTCCGACGCGATCGACGCCGAACTCCTGTCGGAGGGGTCCACGCGCACGGTGGTGCTGCGCCTCACGCACGCCGTCGATCCCGTGCCGGCGCTCTTCGAGGACGCGGTCGCCTTCGCCGACCCGCTCGATCTGCAGACGCACCGAATCGCCCTGTGGGGCTCGCAGGTCGGCGCGTTGGACACGCTGGAGTTCGCCGGCGCCGCCTACCCGACGCTGCATGCACCGAAGCGTGCCTACGGGTCGCTGCACACGTTTTTCGATCCCGACGCCTGGAGCTCCTCGGTCGCGCTTGCGTACTCCGGCATCCCGTACCTGCAGCGGCAGGCCGAGCAGGTCGTCGAACGCGCACTCGCGCACCTACACGACGACGGCCTGGTTCCGCATCACTTCGACGGCGACGAGCCCGACTACATCGCGATCTCGGGCTCCCCGCAGCCCGGGCCCAACCTCTTCGTCGTCGAGGCGGCGATCGACATCGCGTGTGCGACGGGCGACATCGGATGGTTCCGCGACCAGTGGGAGGGCGGCCTCCGGCGGGCGCTGGAATGGCTGCTCGATCGCATCGACGACCGGCACGGGCTGCTCGATGTCGTCGGGGCGCTGTGGGTCGACGTGTTCCGCCGAGCCGGCATGACCCTCGACACCAACGCGATGGCGGTGCGCACGTTCGGACGCGCAGCCGATGCCGCCCGCGCGATCGGCGACCCGTTCGCGCAGCGTCTCGATGAGGGCCGCAATACGGTGCGCGGGCACCTGGACGCGCTGTGGAGCGACGACCACTTCGTCACGAGCATCGACGCCGAGGACGGCACGGTCGACGACCACCTCGACACCGAGAACTACCTGGCGATCGCGGCGGGTGCGACGACGCCCGAGCAGTCCGAGCGCATCGTCGCGCTCTTCGACGCCTCGCCGCTCACCCATCCGAACGGCCGCGGCACCTTCGTGAGCCTGCGCCCCTACGAGGCGGAGGACTGCTATCTCGGAAACACGGGCGACTCGGACATCGCGATGGCCCGGCATTGGTGGGCCGACCTTCTGGCGCGCCGCGCGCTGGGCGACGACGAGACCTTCCGTGCACTTTTCGAGCCGGTCAGGGCTGACATGCTGGAGATGCTCTGGATGACCGAGCGTTACTCGGTGGATGGGGCGATGGTGCGATCCGAGGGCTACCACGAGTACCCGGATCTGCTGGATTACCTCCTCCGTGAGGGGATGTACGGCCTGAGCCTCGATCTGGGTGCGGTGCTGATCGCGCCCATGCGTCCAGGGCCCCTCGCGGCTCGATGGGGAGGCATCTCCTACGCCTACGCGCAGGACGAGGTGCGCCTGACGCTCGCCGACGACCTCGACCGCGCGGTCACGTTGCGGGGTCTCGTGCCCGGCGGCCGGTACGACGTCGGCGGCACGATCGTCACGGCGGATGCCGCAGGCGAGCTGCACACCTCCATGCGTCGCGACCTGGTCGCCACGCTCCTTCCCGCGGAGGTCGAATAGGACGCTCCTGCCCGCTCCCCGCATGAGGCGGCGATCTCCGGATCCTCGCCCGTCCGCTCCCTCGTGTTGCTGCTGCGGCCCTACCGCTGGCGGGTGACGATCGCGCTCACCGCATTCGTCTTGAAGGATTTCCCCGTGTGGCTGATGCCGGTGATCACGGCATCGATCATCGACATCGTCGCGCAGGGCGGCCGTCCGAGCGCGGTGGTGCCGCTGACGGTCACCGCCGCGGTCCTGCTGCTGAGCAACTACCCGACGAGTATGACGTTCGTCCGCAACAGCAGCCGGGTCTTCCGCGACCTCGCGGCGCGTCTGCGGACGTCGCTGGTGGCCCGCCTGCAGAAGCTGTCGATCGGTTTCCACAACCGCACGAGCGCCTCGGTGATCCAGAGCAAGCTGGTGCGCGACGTCGAGAACATCGAGCTCATGCTCAGTGCGGCCGTCCCGTCGTTGCTGTCGGGGGTGGGCCTGCTCTCCGGCGCACTCATCATCACGGCGATCCAGGTGCCCGTGTTCGTCGTGGTGTTCCTCTGCACGCTGCCGATCTCCGTGGTGATCGTGCTGAGCGTGCGCAGGGTGTCGCGCCGCAGCAACCAGGGTTTCCGGGTCGACGTCGAGGAGCTGTCCCGCGCGGTCGGCGAGATGGCCCACCTCGTCTCGCTCACCCGAGCGCACGCTCTGGAGGCCGAGTCCGAGCGCAGCGTCGCGGTGCACGCCGAGCGCGTGCGCGACAGCGGCCTCGCCCTCGACCGCGTGAACGGGCGCTTCGCCGTCACGTCGTGGGTGAGCTATCAGCTCCTGGGACTGGGCTGTCTCGCGGGGGCGGCGCTGCTCTCGCTAACCGATGTGCTGCCAATCACTCCCGGTCAGGTCGTGCTGCTGTCGAGCTATTTCGCGCTGCTGACGAACGCGGTGGTGCAGCTGCTCGGTCTGTTCCCGATCCTCGCCAAGGGGATCGAATCGGCCCGGTCCCTCGGCGACGTGTTCGACGAGGAGGATCTCGAGCACAACGACGGCAAGGACGTCGTCGACGAGGTCCGAGGATCGTTCGCGTTCGAGGACGTGACCTTCCGCTATCCGGATGCCGGTGCCCCGGCCGTCCGCGGGGTGGACATCGAGGTCGCGGCGGGCGAGACGATCGCCTTCGTCGGGGCCTCGGGATCGGGCAAGTCGTCCATGCTCAGCCTGCTGATGGGGTTCGTGACGCCGACCGGCGGTCGTCTGTTGCTCGACGGCGTCGACCTCTCGACCATCGACCTGCGCAGCTACCGGCGGTTCGTGGCAGTGGTGCCGCAGCAACCCGCGCTGCTCACCGGGAGCATCCGCGAGAACGTCGCCTACGGCTTGCCCGACGTCGACGACGTCCGCATCGCGCAGGCCCTCGCCGACGCGAACGCGAGCGAGTTCGTCGCAGAGCTGGATGCCGGGTGGGAGACTCCGATCGGTCAGGGCGGGGCCGCGCTCTCCGGTGGCCAGCGGCAGCGTCTGGCGATCGCCAGGGCGCTCGTGCGCGACCCGAGGGTGCTGCTGCTCGACGAGGCGACCTCTGCGCTCGACGGCGCCTCGGAGGCGCTGGTGAGCGAGGCGCTGCAGCGTCTGATGCGCGGTCGGACAACGTTTGTCGTCGCACACCGCCTGAGTACGGTCCGAACCGCGGATCGCATCGTCGTGATGAACCGAGGACGCATCGTGGAGATCGGTTCGCACGACGATCTGATGGCATCGGGCGGGGTCTACGCGCGTATGCACTTCGGCTCGGATCGGCCTCCGGAGTAAGCGAGTCGCTCTTTCTGCACTGCGCGGGGCCGCTTCGGCGACCCCGCCGGTTAGGTCAGGATGGAGGCGTGTCGGGTTTGCCGGAAAGCATCTTGAACAACGTTGTTCCGCATGCTACTGTCGGAACACACCGACACGACGACGTGCCCTGCAAAGACGCAAAACGACGTGACCTGCATAAGCAAAGGAGCTGCACATGCACGCAAGGAAGACCCGACTTCTCGCCGCGACAGGAGTGTTCGCGATGAGCGTCGCCGCGCTCACCGCCTGCTCTGCATCGTCCGGTGGCGACCAGACGCTGCGGATCTACACGCCTTACCCCGAGATGTACGACATCCCCCTGGCCGCCCTCGCCGACGCGTACGAGGAGGCGAACCCCGGCGTGACCGTCAAGGTCGAGTCCACTCCCTACGACGGCTACGCCGACGCGCTGCAGACGCAGTTCATGGGCGGCACCGCGGCTGACGTCCTCCTGCTCGAGCCGCCGGAGATCACGGCGTTCTCGTCGAAGGGCTACCTCTCCGACCTCTCAGAGCCGCTGGCTTCCGACGGCTGGGCCGACACGTTCCTCGGCACCTCGGTGTCGCAGATCCGCGCGCAGGACGGCAAAGA
Organism: Microbacterium sp. ZW T5_45; assembly: GCF_044987415.1. Taxonomy (NCBI): domain Bacteria; kingdom Bacillati; phylum Actinomycetota; class Actinomycetes; order Micrococcales; family Microbacteriaceae; genus Microbacterium; species Microbacterium sp. ZW T5_45. The sequence continues at coordinate 7,313 of NZ_JBJDRJ010000019.1, forward strand.
CTACGCCGCCCCGTGGGCTCTCATCGACGTCAAGCTCCAGTACAACGAGACGCTCTACGCGCAGGCAGGTATCAGCGAGGCGCCCACGACCTGGACCGAGCAGCTCGCGGCCAACGACAAGCTCCAGGACGCCGGCATCCAGCCCTACTGGTTCGGCCTCGACGGCACCGACGCGAACATCTGGTGGCGCTTCACGCTCATGCTGAACGCCGGCTATCGCACCGCGACCGACGAGATCAACCTGCGTCACGGCGACGGCTGGAGTTACGACTCCTCCGACCCCGACACGATCAGCGGCGAGGCGTACACGGCCGACGAGAAGTACGTTGCGTTCGTGAACGGCGTCACCGACCCGCTGACGAGCGACATCTACCAGGAGGCGCTCGACCTGCTCCTCGAGCTCCAGCCCTACACCGGCGATTCGACGGCGTGGAGCGGCGAGGCCAGCGGAGGGGCCTACATCGACGGCACGCTCGCCCAGAACACGGGCGTCGACGCCTCGATCCCGAACTGGACGCGCGACTCGGTCGAGGCAGGCTTCGACTGGACCTACGGGTCGATCGCTCTTCCGGCCGTGACCGACGCCGAGTGGCCAGCGCTGACCGACGGCCCCACAAACCCGCTCGCCTCGGTGCGCAACGGCCTCGCCGTCAACGCCGCCTCGGGCAACCAGGAGCAGGCGGTCGACTTCGTGAAGTTCGCCACCAGCACCGAGGGCCAGAACATCCTCTACGACAACGGCTGGGACGACGATGACGCGTTCGTCATCGGTCAGTCCTCGGCGATCGCGGGCGTCACCTACCCCGACGGCAGCGGGCTCAGCGACTCGGATGTCGCGATGGTCCCCGAGCTCTCCCTCTACGGGTTCGGGATGCCGCCGACGTACGACAGCCAGGACATGGACGAGTTCAACAACCAGCTCCAGCAGCTGTGGACCGGCGTGATCACGAAGGATGACTTCCTCGCCCAGCGCAGCGCCTCCAACCTCGCTGCCTTGGAGCGCAACCTGCAGGTCTACGCGAGCGAGGTCGACCAGGCCTTCATCGACGAGAACACGAAGTAAGGACCGCTCATGACATCGCTCGTGGACGGTGAGGAGACCGTGATGAGTTCCAGTGACGGCTCACCGCCCCCGCGCAGCGATGCGCCCGTCGGGGCGCCGCGAACCGCGGCGCCCCGACGGCGAAGCAGGAAGGGCCTGTTCCTCTCTTACGCGATGATCGCACTGCCGTTCCTGATGCTGTTCGTGTTCGCGATCTACCCCTTCATCCAGGGGCTCGCGAAGGCGTTCTTCAACTACAACGGCGGCGATATCGACATCTTCATCGGCGTCGACAACTTCGTCCGCATCCTCACTGACACGCAGTTCCACCAGTCGCTGCTGAACGCCCTGATCCTCACGGCCTTCGCGGTGCTCGTCTCCACCGTCATCCCGCTGTGGGTGGCGTGGATGGTGCACCACTTCACGAGCGAGCGGCTGAAGTACCTGTTCCGCATTCTCGTGATGCTGCCGACCATCGTCCCGATGGCGGTGAGCCTGCTCATCTGGTCGCGGCTGCTCTCGGTCGACGGCGTGCTCAACACCGTGCTCGGGGCTGTCGGGCTGGGCGACCTTGCCCACAACTGGCTCGGCGACCAGTCGGTTGTGCTGCTGGGCATCATGCTCGTGGGCCTGCCCTGGCTCGGCGGCGTGAACTGCCTGCTGTACCTCGGGGCGTTCGGCAATGTGCCCCCGGAGCTCTACGAGGCAGCCGAGCTCGATGGCGGCAAACGCTGGACCGTGTTCCGGATGGTCGAGTACCCGTTCGTGGCGATGCAGACGAAGATCATCGTGATGCTCGGCATCATCGGCGGTCTGCAGGCCTACGAGAACATCTACATCCTCACCAAGGGCGGTCCCAACGACGCGTCCATGGTCCCCGGCCTGATCCTGTTCCGCAATGCCTTCTCGTACGGCCAGTACGGCTACGCGAGCGCGATCGGCGCCACCATCCTGATCCTCACGCTCATCATCCTGGGAGCCTTCCAGCTCGTGGGTGCCCTTAGGAGGCGTCGTGGCTGAGACCGCCCTCATCGTGACCGAGAAGCCGGGGCGTCGTCGCCGCCGGCCCGCGCCCACCACCGCCCGTCGTGGCGATCGCAAGGGCAACATCCCCCGCGTGCTGATCGTCGCGTTCCTTCTGGTGCTGACGCTCTTCCCGCTGTACTACCTCGTGGTGACCTCGCTGAAGTCCAGCGGCGAGTCCAAGACGAACATGTTCCTGCCGCCGCTGCGCGGGGTGCACTTCGAGAACTGGCTGCGGGTCGTGCCCGAGGTGGCCCAGCCCGCGTGGAACTCGACCGTAATCGTGGTCGGCGCGGTCGTCATCCTGCTGGCGATCATGGCGCCCTGCGCCTACGCGTTCACCTGGCATCGCTTCCCGGGGAAGGAGCGCCTGTTCACGGTCGCGATCGTGACGATGATGCTCCCCTCGATCCTCACCCTCGTGCCGCAGTTCATCCTCGTGAAGAATCTCGGGCTGCTCAACAGCAAGTGGGCCGTGATCCTCCCGTGCGTGGCGGCCAGCGTGGGCCTGTCGCTCTACTTGCTGCGCGCGTTCTTCAGCGCCCTGCCCGAGGACCTCGTCGAGGCCGCCCGCATGGACGGCGCGAGCGAGATGCGCATCCTCGTGCAGGTGATCCTGCCCCTCACAGGTCCGGCGCTCATCACGGTGGCCGTGCTCACCGCGGCGGCCGTCTGGAACCAGTACCTGTGGCCGCTCATCACTCTCACCGATCCCGCCGAGCGCGTCGCCTCGGTCGCGGCGACCTTCTTCGCGTCGAATCCGTACACGGCGTCCAGTGTGCCGGTGCTGATGTCGGCGTACCTGATCTCGTCGCTGCCGCTGCTGATCATCATGGGCGTCCTGTTGAAGTACTTCATGTCGGGTGCGACCCAGGGGGCGCTGAAGGGATGACCTCGCTCATCGACCCGTCCCGCTCCACCCGTGTGACGTCGGCCCTTGCCGTCTCGGCGGATGCCGGACCGCCGTCGTCGCCGACCGCCCGAGCAGGCGTCGGCGCGGTGAGCCGCAGATGCCTGCGGCTGGACATCCCACAGGATGCCGACGGGCTGCTCGTCGCCGATGCCGCCCTCTCGTCCGGGGTGCTGATCGCCGGCGACCGGCTGGTCTACTACGTTTTCGCGGGCTTCGCCCCGGGGCACATTCCCGACACCGGAGCGCTGCACTGGGCGGCCGGCGGATACGCGGCCACGGGTGTGGGCGTCGACCTGCTCTTCTCCGACGGCCGCCGGCTGTCGACGTCCAACGCGCGCGATCATCACGGCGTCGCGGTGGACGCCGAATCCCAGGGGTCATCGAAGAGCGTCTCCGTCGACCAGTGGACCCGCAAAGAGGTCGACCTCACGGCCTTCGCCGGCGCGACCGTGGTCGGGGCCGAGGTCCACGTGAGCGCGCACGGCGCCCCGCATGACGCCGTCGCCTGGCTGGATGGCCCGTTCGTCGAGCCAGGCGAACCGGTGCCGACGAGTCCTGTAGAGCACGTCGACACCCGTCGGGGCAGCCATTCGTCGCGGGACTTCTCGCGCGGCAACACGGTGCCGGCGACGGCTCTGCCGCATGGCGGAGTGCTCGTCGTGCCGATGACCTCGACGGACGACGCATCCTGGCCCTACTCGTACCACCTGCACAACGACGCCGACAACGCGACGCCGTTCCGCGGCATCGCCCTCTCGCACGCGGCCACGCCCTGGTTCGGCGACTGGGGCGTGCTGCACCTGCGACCGGCCCTCGACGGAGGCGACGATCACGGCAGCAGGTTCGTGCACGCCGACGAGCGCGCGCACCCGCACGAGTACGCGGTGCGTCTCGAGAACGGCATCGGGCTGCGCGTGGCCCCGACCGGCACGGGGGCCGTCGCACACGTCTCGTTCCCGACCGACTCCGGGTCGATCGTCCTCGACCAGGCGCCGGCCGGCGGCGAGGTCTCGATCGTCGAGCACGACGGGGCGCGCATCGCGCTTGTGCGCTCCGCGGCTCACGGGCCGATGATCGCCGGCGCTCCGCTGACCCACTACGCGCTCGCGTTCGACGTACCCGTCGCGCGGGTGGAGCCGGCGGCATCCGGGGTGTGGGCGGAGTCCGCGACGCTGCGCGTCGACGACTCCGAGGTGGTCGTGCGCATCGCGACCTCCACGATCGACGTCGAGCACGCCCTCGCCCGTCTCGACGAGGCGGTCGCGGCAGGTGGCGGCGTCGACGACGCGGCCGAGGCCGCCGCCGCGGCGTGGAACGCCCTTCTCGGCCGGCTACGCGTCGAGGGCACGACGCCGGATCGGCTCACATCCGTCTACTCCTCGCTGTACCGGCTGTTCCTATACCCGAGCGCGCTCGGGGAGCGGACGGACGACGGGCTCGTCTCGCCCGATGTCTTCGCCTTCCGCCCGGACACGCCCCCGAGCGGGAGGACCGTGCAGGGCGACGTCGTGATCAACAACGGCTTCTGGGACACCTATCGCACCGCCTGGCCCGCGTACGCGCTGCTCGCCCCCGACCTCGCCGGCCCCCTGCTCGACGGGTTCGTGCGGCATTTCCACGAGTCCGGATGGGTGCCGCGGTGGAGCGCTCCCGGCTTCGTCGACTGTATGGTCGGCACCAGCAGCGACATCGTCTTCGCGGATGCCGTCGCCAAGGGCGTCGCGCTCGCCGACCTCGAGGCCGCCTATGACTCCGGCGTGAAGAACGCGCTGGTCCCGTCGCCGGAGCGCTCGGCCGGTCGCGTTGGCCTCGAGCGTGCGCTCTTCCTCGGGTATGCGCCGGACGAGGTGCACGAGGGCATGTCGTGGACGCTCGAGAGTGCGATCAACGACTTCGGCCTCGCGTCGCTCTCGCGGGCGCTGCTCGACCGCCTCGGCGACGGGCATCCGCGGGCTGCCGAGCTGCGGGCCAACGCCGCCTACTTCCGCGACCGCTCCCGGGCCTACACAGCCGTCCATGATGCGACGACCGGCTTCTTCCGCGGGCGCAGGGTCGACGGATCGTTCTCGACTCCGTCCGCCGAGTACGACCCGCGCGTCTGGGGCGGTGACTATGTCGAGACGAATGCGTTCGGTATGAACTTCTCCGTGCCGCACGACGGAGCGGGGCTCGCCCGCCTGCTGGGCGGACGCGAGGCGCTGCGCGAGCGACTCGACGCCTACTTCGACACGAACGAGCGGGGCGATGAGGCGGTCTGGGGCTGGTATGGCCGGAACGTGCACGAGATGACCGAGGCCCGCGATGTGCGCATGGGCATGTTCGCCCTGTCGAACCAGCCGGCCCACCACATCCCATACATGTACGCCCACACCGGCGCCCACGACCGCACCCAGGCGATCGTCCGCGAGTCGCTGTCGCGCCTATTCCTCGGGTCCGAGTTCGGTCAGGGGTACCCGGGCGACGAGGACAACGGCGAGATGAGCTGCTGGTACCTCTTCGGAGCCCTCGGCCTGTATCCGCTCGCCGTCGGCTCGACCGAATACGTCTTCACGAGTCCGCTGTTCCCCGTCGCCGAGTTCGACGTCGCCGACGAACGTACAGTGCGCATCGAGACGAGGGCTGCCGATCCCGCACACGTGTACATCCAGAGCGTGCTCGTCGACGGCGAGGCGTGGCACGGGATCACGATCGATCACGCCCGGCTCCTCGAGGGGTGCCTGATCGAGATCGAGCTGGGTGCCGATCCCTCGGACTGGTTCGAGGACAGCCATCCGTCGTCGGTCACCGCCGAAAACGAGGGCGTACATCCGCTCGTCGATCTGCTGGATGCCGATGCCGGGATCTCTGCCGACTTCGCCGGTGCGGAGCTGCTGCATGACGACGACGCCTCGACCGGTGTCGAGGTGCCGGCCGGCGGCGTCATCCGCTGCGTGACGACGGTCCTGCGTGAGGTACGTCTCTACACGATCACCTGCGGCGCGGCTCCCGGTGACGGCCCGACGGCATGGACGCTGCGCGGGGAGCGCCCCGACGGCTCGGTCGTCGAGCTCGCCCGCGAGAGCGGTGTCGCCTGGCGCTGGCCATACGAGACCCGGGTTTTCGCCGTGTCCGCCCCCGAACCCCTCGGCCGGCACGAGCTGGGCTTCGACGGCGACCGCTCCTGCACCGTCGGCGAGCTCCAGCTGCTCGCTCCGCGCTGACCCCTCCACCTGTGACGTCCCCAGAGACGTTCGACGAAAGGCCGATCCCCATGACCCGTACCGTCCTCGACCTGGCGACGCTGGACTGGACGCTCGAAGGATGGCGCCCCAGCGAGTGGGAGCTCGCTGCGGCGGTCGAAACCTCGGTGAGCCGGGTGAGCGATGTGGGGCCGATCCCCGCGCGGTTCCCCGGTTCGGTGCGCGGAGCGCTGCTCGCGGCCGATCTGATCCCCGACCCGACGATCGGGCTGCAGTCGCGGGCGAGCGAGTTCATCGAGCACCGGCACTGGATCTACCGCGCGGTGCTCCCCGAGGACCTGGTCGAGGGTGACCTGACGCTCGAGTTCGCGGCGCTCGACGGCCCCGCCGTGGTGTTCGTCGGCGGGGCCCGGCGGGCGGAGACCGCGAACGCGCATCTGCCGCTCGTTGTCGACCTCGGTGCGGCCGCCGAGCATCGCGGCGCGCAGATCGCGGTGGTCTTCCTCACGCCGCCGCCGTACCTCGGGCAGATCGGGCACACGTCGGAGACGCGATCGTGGCGACCGCGGTTCAACTACGGCTGGGACTGGATCCCGCGGATGGTGCAGATCGGTGCCGCACGCACCGCGCTGGCCGCAATCCGCAGCGGGGTGCCGACGCCGACCGACCTCGTGATCCGCACGGAGTTCACCCCGGATGCCGGCACTGCGCCGATCGTCGGACGCGGAGTCGTGCGCGGCACGGGTGCCGTCGCCCCCGGTCTCTCCGTCATCGCGCGGCTGACGTCCTCCGAGGGGGACGTCGTCGCCGAGAAGACGGTGACCACCGATGATGCGGGCCGCTTCTCCTTCTCGCTCGACGCCGATCGTGTCGCGGGCTGGTGGGGTGCGGCATCCCTGCACCGGCTGGAGGTCGGGGTCGACGGCGCCGACCCCGCCGACCGCATCGTGCGCCCGATCGGGTTCCGCGACGTCGCCTGGCGCGCGAACCCCGGAGCGCCGGAGGGCGCCGAGCCGTGGCTGCTCGAGATCGACGGTGCTCCGGTGTTCCTCCGAGGCGTGAACTGGGCGCCGCTGCGCGGCGACTACGCCGACGTCGGCCTCGACGAGTACCGCCGGCGGCTCGACCTCTACCGCGACCTGGGCGTCAACATCCTGCGGGTGTGGGGTGGCGCATCCCGCGAGCGCGACGAGTTCTACGACCTGTGCGACGAACGGGGGCTGCTCGTCTGGCAGGAGCTCCCGCAGAGCTCATCGGGGCTCGACAACCACCCACCGCTCGATGACGCGTACGCGGCAGAGCTCGCCGAGATCGCCGGCCGCTACGCGCGCGACCTGCACCACCACCCGTCTCTCGTCGTGTGGAGCGGCGGCAATGAACTCGCCGGAGCACCCGGCGAGCCGACGCCCGGCACTCCGCTCACGTTCGACCACCCGGCGCTCCGGGCCGCCGGCGCCGCGATCCGCGAGATCGACCCTGAGCGCAAGATCGTGCCGACCTCTCCGACCGGGCCGCGGTACACAGCCGACGAGAGCGAGTTCGGCCTCGGCCTGCACCACGACGTGCACGGACCGTGGGTCGTGTCGCCCGAGCCGGAGGGGTGGGCGCGGTACTGGGCCGCCGACGACGCGCTGCTGCGCTCCGAGGTCGGGGTCGCGGGGTCCAGCGGTCTCGACCTGCTCGAGCGTCACGGACTGACCGGCACGGATGCCGCAGAGCGCGCGCACCTGTGGCGGCACACCTCGAACTGGTGGTTCGACCGCGACACGGTGCCCGATGCCGATCTGCCCGGATGGGTAGAGAACAGCCAGCGCGAGCAGGCGGACGCCCTGCGGGTCGCGGCGTCCGCGGCGATGGACCGTTTCCCCGCCTGCGGCGGCTTCATCGTCTGGATGGGGCACGACGCCTTCCCCTGCGCGATCAGCCTCGCCGTCGTCGACTACGACGGCAGGGCGAAGCCCGCGGCCCTCGCTCTCGGCGACGTCTACCGCCGGCAGCTGCCGACCGAGTCCCTCACCGCCACCGCGGACCTGTCGGCCTGACGGCATCCGCCCCTGGGATCACGACGCCGTGACGGAGCGACGCTGATCGCACGACGGCATCTCTCGTCTCGGTCGCACGCGACGGGGGACCACCCGTGGCTCCGATCCGTGGTGCCCCGCCCAGGAGGGCGGGGCACCACGGGGTCAGTCGATCGTCAGGCCGAGTTCGTCGAAGCGAAACGTCGCGTCGCCGTGCAGGTAGATCTCGTATCGAAGGGTCGCCGTGCTCGAAAGGAGCACGCCGTCCAGATCCGAGAGCGACCACGACGAGCCGGGCGTGATGGCCAGAGTATCGTTCGTCAGGGGCGCGCCGGACGCATCCAGCTGCCAGACGGCGAGTGTCAGGGAGCCGGATCCGCTCTCCCGCATCGAACGCAGCGATGCGTGGAACGCGCTCTTGCCAGCCGTCGACACCGCGACATCTTGCAGGAGGGAGTTCGAAGTCCCGCACGTTCCGCCGCAATTCATCGCCAGGTAGGGCGTCCCGTCGTACGAGTTGCCCGGTAGCCGGTACACGGCCCAGTTCGTGCCGGTGCCGAGCCGCTGGAATCCGACGGTGTCACTGCGCCAGAAGTCGCTGTTGACGAGGAGATTCCCCGTCTTCTCGAGGCGGAACCAGTACAGCGCGTCGGTGTTCTGATCGACGTGGGAGTTGCGCCCGTATGCGAGCCAGATGTATCCGGTCACCGGGTCCTTGAACAGGCTCGTGTACTGGACGTTGCAGGGTGCGATGGTGCCGCCGGCCTCGTCGGTCGCGCGACCCGAGTACAGGATCGGGTTCCCGGCGGGGATCGGCGACCAGGCGGTGCTCGTCAGGGAGCTGGACCGGTAGAGGCCGAAGTCCCATCGCTGGTTGTCGGTGCAGGCGAGGGAGATGTCGGCGCTCTCCACGAGCTGGTAGAACTGGCCGCCCTCCTCGAGGATCGAGCCGTGGCCTCCCCCGACGGACTGTCCACCGGCCCAGGCCTCGCGCCAGCTCTGCGAGTCCTTCCGATCGAAGACCGCATCGGCGGGAGTCCCCTGTGCGGGATCGCCGGCGATCCAGGTCTCGAAGTCGGCGGTCTTCGCGATGCCGCGATAGCCGTTCACACCGTCGAAGCCGTGGAAGCCGACCCAGTAGTAGGTGCCGTCGAACCGGAAGATGTTGAAGGTTCCCTCGTCGAAGACCCTTCCCGGTGAGCCGGGGATGGAGGTGCAGTCGTCGGTCGCCGTGTCGCAGATCTGGTTCCAGAGCTCTCCGGGGGAGACCACGGGATTCGTGGATGCCGCGGTGAAGGCGCCCATCGGGTCAGGCCCGCTTCGTTGGGCGAGGCATCCGGCCCATGCGGTTCCGTCGAAGCACTGGAAGAGCAGCACCCAGGTGTCCGTCGTCGCGTTGTACCAGGCGCTGCCGTCGGTCGCCGCGCAGGAGTATGCGGTTCCGGCTGCCGGAGTGACCACGGTCTGCGGTGCGCTCCACGTCGCACCTTGATCGGTGGACTTCTGCACCACGATGCCCATCGTGCAGAAGACGGACCGGTCTGTCATGTGACGCCGGAACAGATACCAGGCGTCGTCGGGGCCGACCGTGACGCTCGTTCCCTCGTAGTAGCCCTGGGAGCCGGTCGATGCCCAGCTGTCCCTGCGCTGGTACACCCATTCGGCGTCGCCGTTCCAGTACTCCGACATGGTTGCGGGGGAGGCGCTTGCGGTCGAGGCGGACTGCGTCGATGCGGCAAGCACCTCCGTGATGGTGCTCGACGAGGGCGGATCGAGATCGGTTCCGGCCGCGGGAGGAGCGGCGGATGCGAGGCCGCTGACGACCACGGCGAATGCGACGAACAGGGCGTGGCGGATGGATGATCGCATTCTTGACTCCAAAACTTCGTTGTTTCAGAATGACGTTACTGGGTCGTTCTGAGGAGGTCAAGGGTGCGGATCATTCACGGTGATTCAGCACAATTATCCCGATCCACCGCCATATTTTGAGGGACTTTGATCGGCGATGCATTGCTAGACAACGTTATCTAAGTCCGCTACGGTGTCGGCGACGGACCATCCGTCGCCCCCACCCCGCACTGCCGCAAAGGAGCACCGCATGCGAAATACCGATCGATCCCCCCGACCTCGAAGGAGGAGACTCTCGCGGGTCTCCGCTCTCCTGACCGCCGCGGCGCTCGCCGCTGGCGCCCTTCTGGCCTCCGGTGCCGCGTCCGCCACCGCGGTGATGACGCCGGTCGCGGCCGCCGCGGCCGATGCGCCGACCCTGCAGGACTACTGGAACGGCGACGCCGACTGGTCGTTCGTCAAGCAGACCACAGCGACCGAGAGCGGCATCATGAACGCCGCGGACGGTCAGTTCTTCCGCACCATGCCCGACGGCACCTGGTACCGCTTCAGCCGTGAATGGGGCACCGGATCGTGCGGGGTGAGCCTGAGCACGGTGGTGCGCGCATCCACGGACCAGGGCGCGACGTGGACCGACCCCGAGCTCGTGATCGCCCCGGAGGCGGGGACCGACTGGTCGTGCTACGCGACCGACGGTGGTGCGTACTACAACGACACCGAGGACCGCTGGTACTACCTGTTCCAGTGCTTCGACGGGACCAAGTGGGGTGGATGCCTGATCACCAAGGATGGCGCGGACCCTCGTGGCGGTGGGTGGGTTCCCCTGCAGACGACCGCAGTGGTCTCGGGCGGTGACCTCTGGGATCAGATCTGCGACGAGCCGACGGACGACTGCGTCACGCTGTCCGGCGGACGGGACGTCTTCGACGAGGGCACCTTCGACGTGTTCAATTACGACGGCGAGTACTACTGGGTCGCCTTCCACGGTTACGACGGGATCAACGGATACCGTGGCATCGCCAAGACCACGGACTTCGTGACGTGGATCGCCGGGGACGCATCGCAGGGAGTGCCCGCCGACGCCTCCTTCGACAGGAAGGACTCGGACCTCTGGCGCGAGGACTGGAAGCTCGGCTCGTCGATCGGGTTCGGTCACGGAAGCATCGTCGAGCAGGACGGCTACTACTACCAGATCACCGAAGCCGCGGACACGAACCTCGGCTGCACCGTGGGGCAGCGCTGGGACACCGGGATCTACCGGACCGATGACCTGACTTCGACGGCCTGGGAGCCGCTGCCCCAGGGCAACCCGATCCTCTACTCGTCGCTCGAGCCCCGATCCGACGGCAAGATCCAGCCGTGCCAGATCCAGTATCCGTCGATGTTCGAGGACCCGACCACCGGCGTCGTCTACCTCACATACGGCCGTCTCGACGATCTCGACTCGAACCGCAACTCGGTCATCTGGCTGAAGCTGGACTGGAAGACGAACCAGCTGTCGAACGGCGACTTCTGGAAGGCGAGTCTCGACGATTTCACGATGTCCTCCGGCGCGACCTGGGCGGCCGAGCGACTCATGTCGATCACGTACGACGCCTCGCCCAGCCTCTCCGTGCGTCCGGGATCCTCGCCGGCCGTCCTCTCGCAGACGGTGGCCGTCGACCCGTCCCTCGGCAGTTCGCTCGTGGCATCCGCTCGGGTGATCGGGGACACGACAGGATCGATCACCGTGTCACTCGCGCAACTCGACAGCGCAGGGGCCGTGATCACTGTCGATCAGGCAGAGGTTGCGGCGGGATCCGGCTGGAACGACGTCGCTGTCCCGGCGACCGTGGCGGATGGGGCGGTATCGCTCCGCTTCGAGGTCGCGTTCTCTGGTGAGGGGCAGGTGTTCCGTGCCGATGACCTGGGTGTCGCGGCAGCGGCATCGGCGGTCTACACCGCGCATGCAGCGAACGCGCCCATCGTCGTGGACGGTGCGATCGACGAGGCGGCATGGGGCTCGGCCGGCGCGGTGGAGGTGTCGAACGAGTCGGTCGACGTGGCCGCGTTCGGCACCGTGTGGGGATCGCAGTCCTCGCGAGCCGACCTGACATCGACGTTCAGGATGGTGTGGGACCAAGACTCGCTCTACATCTCAGAAGAGCGGACGGATGACGTCGTCAACTTCTCGGAATCCGGGGAGGCGCTGTACCTCTCGGACGCGATCATGGTGTTCCTCGACACGGCCAACGACAAGACCGGTGCGTCCTATCGCGACGGGGACTACGCGATCCTCGCGACGGCCAGCGATCCCGACGGTGAGTCCCACGTCTATCTGCGCGAAGGGCACGACGCCGGAGCCGACACGATCGTCCTCGACGGTGCGCAGATCGCGGCGGACATCCGTGACGACGGCTACACGCTCGAGCTCTCCATTCCCTGGGCGGCACTCGCGGTGACCCAGCTGACGCCTGCCACCGGATCGGAGTACGGGTTCTCCCTGCTCGCGACCGACAATGACGGCGCTGCCGACTGGGGTCAGATCATGTGGTCAGGTGTCGGCGATCCGCAGGAGGGGTGGGGCACGCTCCGCCTCGCGGACGCGCTGGTGATCGAGGAGCCCGGCAAGGGCGAGCCGGAGCAGCCGGGTGACGGGGATGCGGACGGCGGTGGCGCGGATGCTGACGGCGGAGCCGGTGGCGGCGATGCCGGTGGCGGTTCCGACGACGGCGGTACGGACCCGATCGAGGCCGGACGGTCGGCCACGACGCCCGGCGGTGCACTGGCCCAGACCGGTGCGGATGCCGGGTGGACGCTTCTCGCCGCGGCCGGCGCCCTGGCTCTGATGGGTGCAGGAGTCCTGGCACTGCGCGCACGTCGTCGGGCGTAGCCGGGACGGAGGCGGCTGTCGGGCTCTCCCGGCGGCCGCCTCTATCGCGTCCGGGCCTTCGTCTCGCCGCGCTCGCTCAGGAACCGGAGATATCGGGCGAGGCCTCGACGCTACTCGGCCTCGGAGCCGCGGAGCACGAGAGTCGTCGACAGCACCTCGAGCCGGGAGTCGGCCGCGGTATCGCGGTCGAGGCGCTGCAGCACGACCTCGGCGGCGAGGTGGCCCATGGCCTGAGTGTTCTGGCTGACGACGCTGACGGCGGGCCGCACGAGGGTCGCGGCCTCGAAGTCGTCGAAGCCGATCAGTGGCAGCCGCACTCCCTCGTCGGCGAAGGCACGCAGCGCACCGACGGTCGCACGGTTGTTGGCGGCGAAGATCGCGGTGGCCTTGCCGGCGCGCAGCAGCGTGAGGGCTGCGGCGTACGCCTCCTGCTCACTGTGCGCGCTCGTGCTGACGAGTGCGGGATCGACCTGCTCGCCGCGGCGGCGCAGGGCGTCGCCGTAGCCGAGGTAGCGCTCCTGCATCGTGTAGATCGAGAGGGAGTCGCCGAGGAACGCGACGTGCTCGTGCTTCGCGCGCAGCAGGTCGACGGCCTCGAGGGCCCCGCCGCGGTTGTCGGCGATGATCGTGTCGGCCCCCTCGAGAGGAGCGGGGCGGTCGATGAACACGACGGGCGGATGCGGTTCGCGCACCGACGACCACGGTCGCCCGGACGACCGTGGCGGCACGACGATGATCGCGTCGACCTGGCGTTCGAAGAGGCTGTCGACGAGACGGTCGTGGGTGTCACCGTCTTCCTCAGAGCTCGCGGTGATGAGCAGGTAGCCGGCGTCTCGCAGCCGCGCCTCGGCGGCCCGGGCGATCGACGAGTAGTAGGGATTCGCGAGGTCGCTAATCAGTAGGCCGATGGTTTTGCTTGTCCAGCCGGGGCGGATGCTGGCGGCGGCGAGGTTGCGCCGGTACCCGAGTTTGGTGATCGCGTCGCCGATGCGTTTGGCCATCGCGGGGTTGATGTTGCCGGCGCCGTTGACGTAGCGCGACACCGTCTTCAACGCGACACCCGCTTCGGCGGCGACGTCGATCATGGTCGGATTCTTAGCCACGGCATCCCCCTATGGTCGGGGACAACGATAGCCCAGCAATCAGCCGATCGGCTGCTCCTGCGCGGCAGGTTGAGGCGCCTCGGGTGCCCAGGTCGGGACCGGCGGTCTCAGTTCGACGATCTCGATCTCGCCGCCCACGCGCACGAGTCCTCCCGCGTGCTCGAGCAGCACCGTGTCTCCCGCCTGCGCCGGCACGTCCCGGCCCTCGCGTGAGAGCACACCGGAGCCGGCGAGGACGATCGCGACGGCGAAACCGGCATCGAGTATTGCGCCGTCGCCGAGCACACGGCGGTCGAGGCGGAAGTACGGGTCGGCGGATGCGGGAAGCGTCGCGTCGCGGGCGATGAGCGCGTCGAGTCGATCCTCGCTCAGTCGATCGCGGTCGACGGCCTGCAGGGCGGTGTTGAAGCCGAGGCCGAGGTGCCCGTCGCGGCTGCCGTCGATCGCGAAACCTTCCCATTCGAGTAGGATCGACAGGTCTTCCGGCTCCTGCACCTCGGCGAGGAACACGTCCTGTCCGATCGCGTGCAGCACGCCGGGCGGCACGAATACGGTGTCGCCCGGCTGAACGGTGCGCCGGTGCAGCAGGCCCAGCAGTTCGTCGGTGCGCTGGTGCGCGACGAGCTGTGCGAGGTCGGCGAGCGGAACGTCCTCGCGCAGACCGAGGTGGACCTCGCCGCCGGCGAGGATGTGCCACGCCTCTGCCTTGCCGTGCGGGCGCATCAGATGCTCCTGGGCGAAGGGGGTCCCGGGGTGGGCGTGCACGGGCAGGCGCTGTCCGGCGTCGAGCAGCTTGACGAGCAGTTTGGAGTCGACGCCCCAGGCAGCCACGTGGGCGGCGCCGAGCCAGCGCTCGGGGTCGCGGACGAGCGATTCGGCGAGCGTGGTCCCGTCGGCGAGGGTCGTGAGTCCGAGGACGGGGTCTCCGAAGACGGTGGTGGTCGAGGCCACCCAGTCCTCCGGCACGTACTGCTCGAGATCGGGGAGGTTGCGGAACTGCGCGATCCGGGTGCCGCCGCGGTAGAAGCGCTGCGCGGGCCGGTTGGCCGGGAGGACGTGGATGCTCATTCTGATCTTTCGACTAGACAACGTTGTCTTGTTCAGGCTACTGTGTCGAACGTGCGAGAGACAAGCCTCCGTCCTCCGCATCGACCGATGATCTGCAATGAAGGAGCCGCATCGTGGCGCAATTCCGCCTCAACCGACTGTTCAATCCCCTCTCCGGGCGAGCACTCGACGTCGCCGTCGACCACGGCTTCTTCGGCGAGCCGAGCTTCCTCACCGGCATCGAGGACATGGACCGGGTCATTGACGTGCTCGTCGACGCCGGCCCGGACGCGATCCAGCTGACGCTCGGTCAGGCGCGGCTGCTGCAGTCGCGACCCGGCAAGCAGAAGCCGGCGCTGGTGGTGCGCACCGACGTCGCGAACATCTACGGCAACCCGCTCGACTCGCACCTCTTCAGCCGACACGTCCCCGACGCAATCGAGCAGGCCGTGCGGCTGGACGCCGTGGCCGTGTGCGTCAACCTCCTGCACATCCCCGAGCACCCCGAGGTGCGCGAGCAGTGCATCACCTCGATCCTCGAACTGCGCAGCAGGGCGACGGATGCCGGGATGCCGCTCATGATCGAGCCCCTCGTCATGCAGGACAACAGCGTCGCCGGCGGCTACATGGTCGACGGCGACACCGACAAGATCCGCACCCTCGTCCGCCAGGCCCGCGAGCTCGGCGCCGACCTCATCAAGGCCGACCCCACCGACGACTCCTCCGATTACCACCGCGTGATCGAGGTCGCTGGCGACGTCCCGGTGCTCGTGCGCGGCGGCGGTCGGGTCGACGACGCGACGCTTCTGCAGCGCACCGCCGACGTGCTGGCGCAGGGCGCGAGCGGCATCGTCTACGGCCGCAACATCATCCAACATCCGAACCCCGCCGGCATCACCCGCGCGCTCATGCGGGTGCTGCACGAGGGCGCGACGCCCGCCGAGGCCGCTCTCGAGCTCGATACGGAGGCCGTGCGATGAGTGCCCCCCGCACCGTCAACGTCGCCATCGTCGGCGGCGGACTCATGGGCCGCGAGATCGCCGCGGCGATCCAGCGCTGGCCCGCGCTCGTCGACCACCCCGTGCGCCCACGGCTCACGGCCGTGTGCGACGTGAACCCCGCGGCATTCGCGTGGTTCGAGCAGATCGACACGGTCACCACGACCGTCACCGACTACCACGACCTTCTCACCGACGACTCGATCGACGTCGTCTACATCGCCGTGCGGCACGACCTGCACGAGCAGCTCTATGTCGACACGATTCGCGCAGGCAAGAGCCTGCTCGCCGAGAAGCCCTTCGGCATCGACCGGGCGGCATCCGAAGCCGTTCTTCGGGCCATCGACGAGACGACGGGGTCGTTCGTGCGGGTCTCGAGCGAGATGCCGTTCTTCCCCGGAGCGCAGGCGGCGATCGCCCATGTGGCGTCCGGTGCTCTCGGTCGGATCATCGAGGTGCGCAGTGCGTTCCTGCACTCGAGCGACCTCGATCTCGACAAGGGCATCAACTGGAAGCGACAGGCGCAGTTCTGCGGGGAGGCCGGCGTGATGAACGACCTCGGCCTGCACGCCTGGCACGTGCCGCTGCGTCTCGGGTGGGCGCCGACGCGGCTCACCTCGGTGCTGCAGGACATCGTCCCGTTCCGTCCGGGCTCCGACGGGCAGCCCCAGCGCTGCGACACCTGGGACAACGCGGTCGTCAACGGCTGGTTCGATCAGGACGGTGTGGAAGTGCCGCTGCGGGTCGAGACCAAGCGCATCGCGCCGGGGCAGAAGAACTCGTGGGAGTTCGAGGCGATCGGCCTCGACGGCGGGGTGCGGTTCTCGACCGCGCGGCCCAAGACTGTCGAGGTGTTCGGGGTGATCTCGCCGGCCGGCATCGGTACAGAACAGAGTTGGCAGCAGATCCAGGTGGGCAGCCAGTCGGTGTGGCCGACGGTCACCGGCGGCATCTTTGAGAGCGGCTTCAGTGACGCGATTCTGCAGATGTGGGCCGCGTTCCTCGCCGAGCGCGAGGGACTGCTGGGGGATCGGTTTGGGTGCGCGACTCCTGAGGAGGCGGCGGCGACGCACCGCATCTACGACGCCGCTCTCGCAGCGCACGGCAGCGACCGGGTGGAGGCCGTCGAGGCGGCGGGGGTCCTCCAGGTATGAACGCGCGCAGTCGGATCTCGGTGGCAGGGCACGTGTGCGTGGATCTCGCGCCCGGCCTGCACCGCGAGCCGCCGCGCGAGCCGGGGGGACTGTTCGACGTCGGCGCGCTCACCGTCACGGTCGGGGGGTGCGTCGGCAACACGTCACTTGCCCTGGCCGGGTTCGGGATCGACGTCGACGTGCAGGCGGTGGTCGGAGCGGATGCTCTGGGCGCGATTGTGCGCGACGAGTTGGCGGCGGCCGGCATCCGCTCCTCGCGTCTGCGGTCGATGGACGTGGGCACTTCGTACAGCGTGGTGATCGAGCCTCCGGGTCAGGACCGCACGTTCTGGCACCATACCGGGGCGAACGACGTGTTCGACGGAACCGAGGTCGATCTCACCGGGCTTGACCTGCTGCACGTCGGGTATCCGATGTTGCTGCCGTCGCTGGTCGTCGACGACGGCGAACCGCTGCGACGTCTGCTGGCCCGGGCGAAGGATGCCGGGGTCACGACTTCGCTCGATCTCGCAGTGCTCGACGCCGACGGGCCGACAGGAGCAGTCGATTGGACCGCGGTGTTCGCGCGCATCTCGCCATTCCTCGACATCCTCAGCCCGAGCTTCGACGATCTTGTCTCGACGACGAGGGGGCCCTCCGAGTGGTCAGTCGCTCGTGAGCGCGGCTTCGCCGAGTCGCTGATGAACGCGGGTGTCGGGGTCGTGGCGATCTCGGCGGGTGCACGTGGTATGTCGGTGCGCACCGCGGATGCCGCCCGGCTGCGCGACGCCGGACGTGCTCTTGCGCCCCAGGCTGAGGTGTGGGCCGACCAGCTATTTCGGCACGAGGTCGACGAGATCATTGAGCCGGTGTCGACGAACGGCGCTGGTGACGCGTCGACCGCCGGGTTCCTTGCCGCCGTGCTCGGGGGCGGCGAGCCCCGTGAGGCGGCGACATGGGCAGCGGCGGCATCACGCGCGGTGCTCGAGGGTCGGCGACCGCAGCTCGCGGATTTCACCGCGGGAATCGTCTGAGGCGAAGTCCATGGGCGACGCGCGACAGGGGGTGACGATGCCCGGCGACCGGGTGCGGATGAGCGCGCCCGGGGTGACGGAGATCGCGCAGATCGTCGCCGGACCGAACGCGGCGGGAACGTTCTTGACGGTGCCGGTGGAACCTGAGCGATCTGTGGAGTCGACGTCGCCTGCGCCGGCGTGCATGAAAGAGGAGAACCGGTGATGCTGTCAGCTGTGTGGCCTCAGGAAGGAGAGGTACCCCACGAGGACCTGTTGGCGAGCGCCGAGGAGTTCTCATCGCGGCAGGGGCGGGTCGTGCGAGTGCGGACGTTCGGCGGGTGGGACGTCGAGCTGCTGCCCGACCGTGGTCTCGATATCGGCCTTGCTCTGCACGGCGGGGTGCCGGTCTCGTGGGTGTCGCCCGTGCGCGACCGGCGGCCGCTCGACAGGCCGCGCGATCGCGACTGGATTGCGAGGTTCCACGGAGGGCTGATGGCGACCTGTGGGCTGCGCGGATTCGGTCCGCCGCAGGAGGACCGCGGCTTGCATGGTCAGGCGGGGCATCTACCCGCCGGTGCCGTGGCGGTGTCGCGCAGAGTGACCGCCGAAGCAGCAGAGGTCGCAGTATCGGCGGTGATCGAGGACGCGCGGATCTTCGCGCCTTCGCTGCGACTGGAGCGCACTGTGACGTTGCGGTCATGGCGCGGCGGACGTTCTGCGCTCGAGGTCCACGATGTGCTGAGCAACCACGGGCCCGGCGAAGCCGAGATCGGCATGCTGTATCACGTGAACCTCGGTGCCCCACTGGTCGCGTCAGGGTCGCGGATTACAGTGCGGTCGGACGACCTCATGCACCGCGGAGGGGTGATGACGGTGGATCCAGCCGTGTACCCGGCGGTGGCCGAGGGCGTTGACGAGCACGTGGTCGAGCGCACCGGTTTCGACGGCGATCAAGCTGTGGTGACTGTCACCGGCACTGCTGGCGAACTCGCGCTCGAGTGGAGCGCCGGCACGCTGCCGCACCTCGCACAGTGGGTGTACCCAGCGCGGAACCGCTGGGCCCTGGGTTTGGAGCCGGCGACGTCGTCGCTGGTGGACGAGGGTGCCCAGCTCGTGAGGCTCCCGGAGGGATCGAGTCGGAGGCATGAACTGCGGCTATCTCTTGAGAACCGAGTAGCGATGTAGCTCGCGGACATCGCCTTATCTAACGGGCCACCGCCTCGAATCAACCGTGGATTGGCGCAAAGCGACGATTCATCGAAGCGAAGAACTTGAAAAGGCTGGGGCCGCGAGTGTGTTGTGTTATGCGGAATGGACAAGTAGATGTCATTGAGCACCAAGAGCGGAGATACGGATGACTGCTGAGCGGATTCAGGGGTCCAAGGCGGCGCTGCAGTCTTTCGTGGGCATCATGGGAAGAGCGAATGTGCTTACATCTCGCAGCGCTACTGGCACCTACGTCAAAGGCAACAGATTTGGTGGCGAAAACGTACTCGCGGTGCTCCGCCCCGCAACTCTTGTCGATATGTGGCGTGCCCTGCAGGTATGCGTCGACAACGATCTCATCATCATCCCGCAGTCGGCGAATACGGGGCTGACTGGTGGTTCGGGACCCGGTGAGCAGAATTACGATCGCGAGATCGTGATTATCTCGACATTACGGATCAACCAGATCCACCTGATCAATGACGCACGTGAGGCCATCTGTCTAGCTGGCTCTACGCTTTTTGAGCTTGAAGATCGGCTCGCTCCCCTCGGTCGTGAGCCGCATTCTGTAATCGGCTCCACCTCGATTGGAGCCTCGGTGATCGGCGGCATCGCGAACAACTCCGGTGGCAGTCAGGTTCGCAAGGGTCCTGCGTTCACCGAGCACGCGATCTACGCGCGCGTCAACGAGCACGGCAAGGCGGAGCTGGTCAACCATCTGGGTATCACGCTGGGCGACAACCCTGCGCACATCCTCGATCGCCTGCAACGCGGCGAGTGGGAGGCGGCAGACGTAACGCTTCCGCCACAGGACAGCCTCGACACCGCATACAGTGAGCACGTGCGCGAGATTGTCGGAACGCCGGCGCGTTACAACGCCGACCCGAAGTTCCTGCGGGAAGCTTCCGGTTCCGCCGGAAAGCTCCTAATCTTCGCGGTGCGGGTACGTACCTTCCCGAGATGCGGCCGCACAGCCACATTCTACATTGGTACCAACAGCACACTTGAACTTGAGCAGTTGCGACGTCAAGTGCTTCGATCCGATGCGCGCCTGCCAATCTCAGGCGAATATATGGGCCGGTCCTCTTTCGATCTTGCCGAGAAGTACGGCAAGGATACTTTTGTAGGTTTGAAGTACGCGGGTAGTCGGCAGCTACGACGCATGTTCGATCTCAAGAACTGGGCAAACGGTGTCTTTGCAAAAGTGCCGTTTCTTGGTGAGACCTTTGCCGATACGATCGCACAGAAGGTTATTGAACTCTTTCCCACGCAGCTGCCGAGGCGGATGCGCGAATACAGAGACCGCTTCGAGCACTACCTGATCATGGTGGTTGAAGATATTGAGAAGCCCAGAACTGAGGCGTTCCTGACGGCGTTCTTTGCCGAGCCGGAACGGGGCGGATCCTTCTTCGTCTGCTCCGACAGCGAGGCTGGAAGCGCGATGTTACATAGATTTGGCGCCGCAAGCGCGATGACGCGTTACTACAACCTCCATCGGAAGGACGTCTCGGAACTCATCACCTTCGATGTTGCACTGCGGCGGGATGACGAGGACTGGCTCGAAGTGCTCCCGCCGGAGATTGTGAACCAACTCGCGGCCAGCTCTTACTACGGGCACTTCTTCTGCCATGTGCTTCACCAGGATCACGTGGCCAAGCGCGGAATCGATCCGGTCGCTCTCAAGAAGCGGATGATGACCCTGCTCGAAGAGAGGGACGCTGCAATCCCAGCCGAGCACAACTACGGGCGCCTGTATCAGGCACCGCCAGCCCTGGTGGCTCACTACAAGCAACTCGACCCACACAACGTCTTCAACGCGGGGGTCGGCAAGACTTCGGCGCAGAAAAACTGGGCCTGAGGAGCCATGAGGAATCGGCTCGCCCTTCCGCGTGCGGCGACCGTGATCCTGTTCGACTGGAGCGGCACCGTAGTCCTGGATGCGTTGAGGGCGTGCCGCCCTCAACGCCGTTCTGAGCCAGCGTTCTGTTGAGTGTCTCGATTCGGACGCGTTCAGGAGCAAATTTCACTTGCCTATGCATCACATGTTTGAACCCCTTAGTGTGGTGGACCTCTGCGCTGCGGAAGCCGAGCGGAACAACGAAATGACAGTTCGGACAACTACCAGCCGGGAGGGCATAGAAAGCCTGCGGGTGCGTGGATGTGGCCGCGTCCGTCGCAAGTTCGTGCATCACGCCGGCGTGGACTTTTGTGCCGACGCCGCACGTCTGCTCTGACGCACCATCGCCGGGCCATCAACTGACCTTCACGCGCAGACGCCCCGCGTTGTAGGAATACGCCAGTTCTCGTGGAATTCTGCACCTGTAACCGCCGCCAAATGTCGTGGAGTCCCCGGCAATCTTCGCCATCTCGAGCGGGAACCTACACCCACGCAGCCCGTCGGTAGATTCGGATCATGAAGCTCCGTGCCGCTGCCCGCGTCGATCTCGGGCCCGGATCCCTGGCGTTCCCGAAACCCCCGACGGTGTGCCTCCGCGCGGACGGTTCGGCGGTCTGCATCGCGACATCTCGCACGGACTCCGGATGGGTGACGTCGTTGGTGCGCGTGCGTCCGTCGGGAGAGCACGTGCGGATGCCGATCCCTGAAGGCGCGTTCGGTGCGCAACCGGTGATCGTCGATCGCGGGGACGGCGGGTTTGTCGTGCTCGTCGACGACAGGAATGCCGTGCTCATCGATGAGGCTCTGAGCTGGTCACGTGCGGTCGAGATCCGCGGCACCGAGGACCGCGATCGTCAGGTGGCGGCAGGCGGAATCGCCCGTCAGGCCGAGGATGGCGACTGGCTGGTCGTGCTGAGCGATCCCGTGACGTTCCAGAACGCGCGCACCATCGCCGAACTCCATATCGACGGTGAGGTGCTGGCGTGGGAATCGATCGAGTTGCTCGACGGCAAGGACTACCCCATGGCGGGCGGGCGGACCTCGACCGCGCCGGGTGGGGTGAAAGCACCGATCATCGGAGATGTGATCGACGTCTCAGGGTCTCGTTTCGTGGCTGCGCAGGGCAGCGATACGGCGAGCATGCTGAGGTACGGGTCCGACTTCTTCACGCTTGCGGAACTCGACGGCAGTAAGCGCATCGCACGGCGCGTCTACGAGGAGAGCGGATGGAAGAAGGCCGCCGGCAAGCACGGCATCCGTGCGCGGTTCACGTCGGACGGGACGTCCGCGATCCTGACGCCCGTGTTCCGAACCGGAGGACGGCAACGGCTCATCGGACTCGTCGACAGGGCGATCGAGGAGATCTCCCCGATCCGTGGCGCCGCGACCTTCGCCCTCGTCGATGTGCGAGGGTCTGACGCGATCCTCGCATCGGACGAGGCGCTGCTCTTCGCGACCGTAGAGGACTGAGTTCTCCGCCGCCATCGGCGGGGTCTGTGCAGAATGCGGCGCGACGGCACCACCCCCTGTGCCGCCGCGCCGTTCGTGCACTCCCAGAAGGTGCACGAGTAAGAGACCGATGGTCTGTTCAGGAAAGTATCGGACCGCTGGTCTGCTGTCAACGACGCCTGACCCCCTGTCGGCAGGCGTGACCCCTGCATTGGCTAGTTTGGGGGAATGTCCTTCCAGCGCGCCCGCAATGACGAGCAGCGCGCCGAACGACGGCGGCTGATCCTCGCGACGACGCGGCGGATGCTGGAGCAGTCGCCCGCCGCCGAACTCACCCTGAACGAGTTGAGCCGGCAGGTCGGGCTCGCGAAGTCGAACGTCGTGCGCTACTTCGAGACACGGGAGGCGATCCTGCTCACCGTGCTCGAGGAGGAGCTCGGCCTGTGGGCCGACGATGTGACCGGCCGGCTCGCCCCCGACGCGACCGGAGCCCAGGTCGCGGCACTCCTGGCCGAGACGATGGCGGCCCGGCCGGTGATGTGCGACCTGATGAGCATCCACTCCGCGGTACTCGAGCGCAACGTGTCGACCGCCGTCGCCCTCGCCCACAAGCGCGGGATCGTCGCTCCGTTCTGGAAGATCGCTCAGGCGGTGATGGAGTCGCTTCCCGGCATCACCGAGGCGGTCGCGGTGAAGCTCGTGACCGTTGCCTTCCTCAATGCCGGCGCGCTGTGGCCGAACAGCCGCCCGAACGCGGCGCTGCGCGAGGCGTATGCCTCGGATCCGCTCGTCGCCACGTTCCAGCCCGACTTCGAGGTCGAGCTCCGCGCCACCCTCGGATTCGTCATCGCGGGGATGCTCGCGCAGGCGTAACCGCGACGTCATTCCGCACCGCCGAGACAGCATCCGCGTGCACTTTGTCGGGGCGATTTCCTTTTGCCGAGGGAGAATTCGTTTTCTGACCCGACATTCGGTGATTCACCCGACAAACGGACCCGGATGCCGGCCGGATCACTGTGTCGGACCGGCCACCGCGGGACCACCACCCCACCCGTCTCGAAACGCACATTTCGAGACACCGTGACACGCACCGACATGCGGCGTCATCGACCGTGTGGACCGGCCCGATGCGTCCCTATGCTCCTGGCAACCCCCGAACGCAGCACCGGTCGCCCCTCAGGGCTCGGGCACAGCGCCGCCACAGAGGCGCTGTCTCGTCGTGCCGTCTGACGTGTCGGTGACCCGCCCACCAAGACCCACCAGAACGCACCCGAGGAGCACCCGATGTCCGATCTGCAGACATCCATCGAGAGCGGCAAGCCCGCCCGCAAGAAGTGGCCGTGGTTCGTCGGCGGCGCCGCCGTCGCGGCCATCGCCGCCGTCGCGATCGTCGTGTCGAGCCTGAACGGCGCCGCCGCCCCGGCTACGGCCGGCGAGGGCTCCGACGACGGCACGCCCGTCTCGGGCGGCACCCTCGAATTCGCCCTGATCGACTACCAGCGCAGCCCCGACCCGCACTGGGGAACGAACTACGCCGAGTCGATCGTCGCCGACAACATCACCGACAAGCTCACCTGGCAGGACCCGGACACCGGCGAGATCACCCCGTGGCTCGCCGAGTCGTGGGATGTGAACGACGACCTCACCTCGTACACCTTCCACCTGCGCGACGACGTCACCTTCTCGGACGGCACCCCGTTCAACGCCGAGGCGGTCAAGGCCAACTTCGACCAGTACGTGAAGGGCGACGAGGCGCTGGGCATCAACCCCAACGGCGCTGTGCTGTTCCCCAACTACGTCGAGACCACCGTCGACGACGAGTTCACGGTCACGGTCACGTTCTCGAAGCCCAGTGCGAGCTTCCTCCAGGCATCGTCGTTCACCGCGAACGCCGGCCCCGGATTCCTCTCGCTCTCGACCCTCGCGCTCAGCGCCGAGGAACGCACCGACCCCACCAAGATCATCGGCACTGGTCCGTTCGTCTACAAGGAGTGGACCGAGCAGGTGCGCACCGTGCTCGTCAAGCGCGACGGCTACAACTGGTCTCCGCCCGCGATCGACCACAAGGGCGAGGCATACCTCGACGAGGTCGTCTTCAACGTGATCCCCGAGGCCAGCGTCCGCACCGGATCGCTGCAGTCGGGTGAGATCGACGCGACCCTCGACGTCGGCACCACCGACGAGGCACCGCTCGAGGCCGCCGGCTTCGACATCATCTCCCGTCAGGTCTCGGGCACCGCGATCTTCTTCAACTTCAACTCGCAGCTCTTCCCGACCAATGACATCGCCGTCCGCAAGGCCATCCAGCTCGGCTGGAACCGCGAGTCCGTCGAGAAGACCGTGCTCACCGACAACTACGACATCGCCACCTCGGTTCTCGCCGACTCGGTCACGGGCTATGCCGACTACAGCGACTCGGTCCTGAAGTACGACCCGGACGAGGCCGAGAGCATCCTCGACGAGGCCGGCTGGGTGAAAGGCGACGACGGCATCCGCGAGAAGGACGGCCAGAAGCTCGAGATCAAGCTCCTCGGCATCAGCAACCTGGTCGCCAACAAGCCGGCCTACGAGTCGGTGCAGCAGGACCTCGCCGCGATCGGCATCGACCTGCAGCTCAACGTCCTGCCCCTCGCCGACTACGCGGCGGCTGTCGCCTCGGCGAAGACCGACTGGAACGTCGTCGCGGCGAACCGCTCGCGCAACGACCCCGCCGTGCTGAACCTGCAGTACAGCCCGCTCGTCGGCAACGGCGCGTACATCGCGGAGGACTTCGAGGGTCGCGACGACATCATCGAGCGGCTCGGTCGTCTCGAGCTCACCCTCGACCCCGAGCAGCGCGCCGAGTACGCGAAGGATGCTCAGGACCTGCTGCTCGAGGAGTACGCGCTCGTGAACCCGATCTACAACCCCTCGCAGGTGATCGCCCAGGCGCCATACGTGCACGGCATCATCTTCGACGCCCAGGCGCGCAACCACTTCGTGGACGCCTGGAAGGACGCGTCCGCACAGTGACGCACTGACGGATGCTGTGGGGCTCGGACACGATCCGGCCCCACAGCATCCGCAGACCGGACCACGACAACCTCGAAAGGATCACCCGATGAGCGACCAGCCGCAGCGTGAGCTGCACATCAACGTCAACATCCTCAACGCCGGCGTCTTCGGCGGGTCCTGGCGGGTGCCCGAGAACGACCCGCTCTCGGCCTACCGGGTCGAGCACTACCTCGACATCGCGAAGAAGGCCGAGGCGGCGAAGCTCGACGCGGTCTTCCTCGCCGACGGCCCCGGCCTCGAACCCGACCTCGCCTACCGACCGGGAAACAGCTTCGAGCCCAGCGTGCTGCTCGCCCGTATCGCGGCCGAGACCGAGCGGGTCGGCCTGATCGGCACGTTCTCGTCGAGCTACAACGACGCCGATGAGCTCGCCGCCCGTCTCGCCACCCTCGACGCCCTCTCGGGCGGCCGCTTCGGCTGGAACGTCGTCACGACCGCGGGGGCCGGCGCCGCCGCGAACTTCGGCCGCCACGGCGAGCCGGAGCACTCGGCCCGGTACGCCCGCGCCAGCGAGGTCACCGCCCGGGTCATCTCGGCATGGGCCGGACAGAACGGCGCCCCCGCCGTGCTCCCCTCGCCGCAGGGGCGCCCCGTGCTCGTGCAGGCAGGCGCCTCGAAGGACGGCACCCGTCTCGCCGGCGAGCACGCCGAGGTCATCTTCACCGCCGCCCAGACCATCGACGAGGCCCTCGCGTTCCGCCGCGCCGTCGACGAGCAGGCAGCGACCTTCGGGCGCCGTCCCGAGCACGTCGCGATCCTTCCCGGACTCTCGACCGTCGTCGGCTCGACCGAGGCCGAGGCGCAGGAGCGCCGCCAGCTGCTGGCCGAGCTCGTCCCCGAGCCCTACGCCCTCCGCCGGCTGAGCGCGCAACTGGGCTACGACCTCGGCGATGTCGACCTCGACGCGATCGTGCCGCGAGAGTCGCTCCCCGTGCCGGAACAGGCCGGCGGATCGCAGACCTTCTACCGCCTCGTGCTCGGCATCATCGACCGGGAGCGCCCGACGTACCGCCAGCTGCTGCGCAAGCTCGGCGGCGGTGCAGGCCACCGGATCGTCGTCGGCACGCCCGAGCAGATCGCCGACGACATCGAGACATGGTTCCACGCCGGAGCCGCCGACGGCTTCAACGTCATGCCGGATGCTCTGCCCAGCGGCTTCGACCACTTCGTGGAGCAGGTGATCCCCGAGCTGCAGCGACGGGGCCTGTTCCGCACCGAGTACAGCGGGCGCACGCTGCGCGACCACCTCGGCCTCCCCGTGCAGGTGCCGCTGCGCGCGAGCACCCCCGAGCTGTCCCCGACCTGGTGACGAACCTGATGAAGACCCCGGCGAACAACCCCGCGCAGAAGGAGCCCCGACAATGACAACCACCCTCTCCGTCATCGTGCAGCTGCCGTCACCCGCGGCCGACGACACGGCATCCGACGTCATCGACGCGGCACGCGCCGTGCTCGCGCTCGCCGCGTCTCGCGGAGCGGATGCCGTCATCCTGCCCGAGCTCGATGGCGCACTCGTCGACCCGACGGTGCTGGCCGGGCTCCTCAGCGCCGACGGTCACGACGTGGCGATCCTCGTCGAGGCCCGCACCGACCGCCACGCCCCCTTCAACCTCGCCCGTCGTGCGCAGACGATCGCCCGGCTCACGGGCGGGCGAGCGGGTCTCTACCTGCGCGGCACGGGCGTCGACCCGATCACCGCCGCCGGACGACCGGGTACCGATCGCGGCTCGGACGTCACAGCCGAGTACGCCGAGGTGCTGCGCCGGCTCTGGGACAGCTTCCCGCTCTCCGCGCTGCTCGGCGACCGGGAGGCGGGCCTCTTCGCCGACATCGAGCAGATCGAGCCCGCGCGTCATCAGGGCGAGGTGTTCGGCGTCGAGGGGGCGCTGAACATCCCGATCGCGGGTGAGCACCGGCCGCTGCTGCTGGCGGATGCGGACGCCATCGGCGCCGGGGCCGCGATCGACGCGCTGGTCGGCGACGCCGATCAGGCGGATGCGCCGGTCTACCGGCCGATCACCTGGGCCGCGGTCGGTCTCATCGCGGACGAGACGTCGGGCGGCCGAGTGCTGCTGCGCTTCGACGTCCGGCTCGCCGACGCCGCCGCACACGTGGCCGCCGCACTCGATGCGCTCGGCGTCACCGCCGCGCGTCCGGCCGCACCCGCCCTGCGCCGCCGCAGCCTCGCGGCCGCGGTCGCCTGACCCACGCGCCCGCCCAGAAGCACGCACACGAAAGACGACACACCATGACCGACACCCTCTTCGAGACCGAGACCCACACCTTCGGATTCAGCACCGAGCAGGTGCACGCCGGCTACCTCGGCGAAGCCGGGTACGGCGCGCGCATCACCCCGCTGTACCTCAGCGCGGGATTCATCTTCGACGACTTCGAGCACGCCAAGGCCCGTTTCGCGGGCACCGACCTCGGCTACGTCTACTCGCGCATCAACAACCCCACCAACGCGGCCGTCGAGAAGGCGCTCGCCGATCTCGAGCACGGTGTCGGCGCGACGCTGGTCGGCAGCGGCCAGGCCGCGGCGACGGTCGCCCTGCTCAGCATCCTGCAGGCCGGCGATCACTTCCTCAGCGCACCCAGCATCTACGAGGGCACGCGCGCGCTGTTCCGTGGCAACTTCGCCCGCTTCGGCATCGAGGTCGAGTTCGTCGAGCACCCCAACGACCCCGAGGACTGGCACCGCCGAGTGCGTCCGAACACGAAGCTGTTCTTCGGCGAGGCGATTCCGAACCCCAAGAACGACCTCATCGACATCGAGGCGATCGCCGACGCCGCGCACTCGCACGGCGTGCCGTTCGTGATCGACTCGACCGTGCCGACCCCGTACCTGCTGCGGCCGATCGATTACGGCGCCGACGTCGTCTTCCACTCCACGAGCAAGTTCCTCGCCGGCCACGGCAACTCGATCGGCGGTGTCGTGATCGACGCCGGCCGCTTCGACTGGGCCGCGCACCCCGACAAGTTCCCGCACCTGCACAAGCCGGTGTTCGAGGAGGACGCCCAGGGCACCACCTGGATCGACAAGTTCGGCGCCAAGGCGAACTTCGCCTACGCCAGGGCCGTCGTCGCAGGCCGTTTCGGCACGAGCCTGTCGCCGTTCAACGCCTTCCTCGTGCAGCAGGGCATCGAGACGCTGTCGCTGCGCCTCGACCGACACACGCGCAATGCGCTCGCCATCGCGACCTGGCTCGAGCAGCAGCCAGAGGTCTCGAGCGTCGACTACCCGGGCCTCGCGTCGAACCCGTTCCACGCGCTCGCGCAGAAGTACTACCCGCGCGGTGCCGGCTCGGTGTTCGCCTTCACGCTCGCCGGGGGCGAGGCCTCGGCGAAGGTGCTCTACGACGCGGTCGAGGTGTTCACCCGCATGACCCACATCGGCGATGTGCGCTCGCTGATCCTGCACCCGCCGACGACCACGCACTCCAAGCTGTCGCAGGCCGCGCGGGACCGTGCCGGCATCCACCCAGGGCTGCTGCGACTGTCGGTGGGCATCGAGGACGTCGATGACCTCATCGCGGACCTCGAGCGCGCGTTCCGGGTGCTGCGGGGCGAGAACCCGCCGTCGCTGCGCGGATCGGATGCCGCAGGTGCATACACGCCGGCGGACGGGCTGTGAGCGCCGCACCGCACGCGGCCGTGACCGCGCCGTCGACCACGGACGGGATCCGCGCGGCGATCGCTCCGACGCTCGAACGGCTTCGGGCCGGGGCGGCCGCGCGGGATGCCGAGCGTGAGCATCCGTTCGCCGAGGTGAGGGAACTGGCGGATGCCGGCATCCTGCGGTTCCGCGTCCCCGCCGAGGACGGCGGGGCAGGGGCGAGCGTGCGTGAGTTCGCGGAGCTGATCATCGATCTCGCCGCCGCCGACTCGAACGTCGCCCAGGCGCTGCGTTCGGGCTTCCTCGTCGCCGAGTCGCTCGCGACGGGGAATGTGACCGGCCGTGCGCGCGCGCAGCTCGTCGACCGCGTGCTGCGCGGCGACCTCTTCTCGGGCACGGCGAACGAGACCGGCGGAGCGGCGGGCAGCGTGCGGACCACGCTCACCCGTGACGAGCACGGCCTGCGCATCGACGGAGCCAAGTACTACAGCACGGGCGGGCTGCACGCCCAGTGGTTCTCGGGCACCGCGCTCGACGAGCAGGGGCGCATCGTCGGCTTCACCGTCCCGACCGACCGCGAGGGCGTCGTGCGACTCGACGACTTCGACGCCGTCGGGCAGCGCCTCACCGCCAGCGGGAGCACGTTGCTGCAGGGCGTGCGCGTGGATCCAGACGAGCTGGGGGAACCGAACGCTCCGAAGCACCACCCGCACGTCTCGCTCGCGCACCTCATCCTCGCGGCCACGCTCGCGGGCATCGCCCAGGCCGTTCGCGACGACGCGGTGCGCGTCGTGCGCGAGGTCGCCCGGCCGATCAAGCACTCCACGGCCCAGACCGCCGCCGACGATCCCTATGTGCGTGAGGTGACCGGTCGCATCGCGACCGCCGCGTTCACTGCGCGGGCGCAGGTCGTCGCGGCCGCGGAGGCTCTCGATCGGCACTGGGCGAGGGAGTCCGCCGGCGCGGATCCTCGTGATACGGAAGCCGGCGCCACGGATGCCGACGGGCGTGGCGGAGCGGGCACGGGCGGTGAGGACACCGCCGTCGCAGCCGTCGTCGCGGTGGCCTCGGCCTATGTCGGCGCGGGGGAGCAGGCGCTGCGTGCGGCCGAACTGCTGTTCGACGTCGGCGGCGGCACCCTCACCGGGCGCGAGCTCGGCCTCGACCGGCACTGGCGCAATGCCCGCACGGTCGCGAACCACAATCCGCGCGGGTGGAAGTCCGCGGCGGTCGGCGCCTGGCTGCTCACCGGCGAGACGCCGCCGGCCAACGGCCTGTTCTGACGAGTCACGACCACAAGGAGAAACGATGAGCGACACCACAGCCCCCGCCCTCCCCAGCGAGCGGCTCGGCCGCAGCGGCGTACCGGTCAGCAGACTCACCCTCGGGGCCATGAACTTCGGCGGTCCGACGAGCCGTGAGGACTCGATCGGCATCGTGCACGCCGCACTCGACGCCGGCATCACGGTGATCGACACCGCCGACGTCTACGAGCAGGGTCTGAACGAGGAGATCGTCGGCGAGGCGATCAGAGGCCGTCGCGACGATCTCATCCTCGCGACGAAGTTCCATGGGCAGATCGGCGACAACCCGCTGCACGCCGGCAACTCGCGGCGCTGGATCCACCGCGCGGTGGAGGACAGCCTCCGGCGACTCGGCACCGACCACATCGACCTGTACCAGGCGCATCGGCCCGACCCGCACGTGCCGCTGCTCGAGACGATCGGGGCGTTGAACGACCTCATCCACCAGGGCAAGATCCGCTACTACGGCACGAGCGTGTTCGGCGCCGACGACGTGGTCTCGGCGCAGCACATCGCGCGTGAGAACGGACTGATCCCGCCGCTCACCGAGCAGGTTCCCTACTCGGCGCTCATCCGTCTCGTCGAGCGGACGACCCTGCCCATCGCCCGTGCACACGGCCTCGGCGTGCTGACCTTCGGGCCCCTCGCCGCCGGCTGGCTCAGCGGCGCGTACCGCGCGGGTGGTGCCCAGCCCGAGACCTCGCGCGGCGCGCGGGTGTGGGCCGGCCGCTTCGACGTCGCCGACCCCAAGAACGAGGCGAAGCTCGCCGCGGCCGAGCGCCTCGCGGTGTTGGCCGAGCAGGCGGGGCTCACCCTGCCCGAGCTCGCGGTCGGCTTTGCGCTGTCGCACCCCGCCGTCACCTCGGTCATCGTCGGCCCGCGCACCCGCGCCCACCTCGACAGCTACCTCGCCTCGGCATCCGTCGTGCTCGACGACGACGTGCTCGACGAGATCGACCGCATCGTGCCGCCGGGCACGACCTTCCTCGAGCGCGACAACGGGCGCATCCCCACCGAACTCACTCCCGCAGGCCTGCGCCGTCCACGCGCGACCCGCTGACCACACGACACGAAAGGCCCACCGTGACCTACCAGCCCTCCGAGAACCGCTACGGGAACCTGAACTGGCGCCAGGCCGGCACCACCGGGCTCGTGCTGCCCGAGTTCGCGTTCGGCCTCTGGCAGAAGTTCGGCGAACAGACGCCCTACGAGACGCAGCGTGAGATCCTGCTCGCCGCGTTCGACGCGGGCATCGTGCACTTCGACAACGCGAACCGCTACGGTCCGCCGCACCGCGCCGCCGAGAAAAACTTCGGTCGCGTCCTGCGTGAAGACCTCTCCGCCTGGCGTGAGGAGCTCGTGCTCACCACCAAAGCGGGCAACCCGATCGGCCCCAGCCCGTACCACCGCGGCGGCTCCCGGAAGAACCTGCTGCAGAGCCTCGACCACAGTCTGCGCGACCTCGGCACCGACTACGTCGACGTGTTCTACTTCCACCACCCCGACCCGAAGGTGCCGCTCGACGAGACGATCGGCGCGCTGGTCACGGCGGTGCAGTCGGGCAAGGCGCTGTACGTCGGCATCTCGAACTTCTACGACCCGGCGGAGGCGCATCGCGCCGCGACCCTGCTGAAGGATGCCGGGGTTCCCCTGGCGCTGCACCAGTCGCGCTACTCGATCTTCGATCGCCGACTCGAGATCGACGACGTGCTGGGCCAGTCGCTCGAGGACGGCGTGGGTCTGGTCACATACTCCCCGCTCGCCCAGGGTCTGCTCACCGACAAGTACCTCACGGGTGTTCCCGAGGGTGCACGGGCGCTCGACAGCGCGTTCCTCTCGACCGACGACATCACCGACGAGTCCCGCGCGCGGGCACGCGCCCTGAACGACCTCGCCCTCGAGCGCGGGCAGTCGCTCGCGCAGTTGGCGCTGCAGTGGGTGCTGCGCCGGCCCGAGGTCACCAGCGCACTGATCGGCGCGAGCTCCGTAGCCCAGCTGCAGCACAACCTGCAGGCGCCGAGCTTCGCGCCGTTGACCGACGAGGAGCTCGAGCTCATCGACGCGCACGGCGTGCACGGCACCGGGTTGCGGATCAGATGAGCGCCGCCAGCACCGCCGTCCGCTCCGCGGCCGACGCCGAGGGCGGTGTCGACACCGGCATCCGCCCCGATGTCGACACGAACGGCGCACCGACGACTCGACCGGCGGTGCTGGCGGGCAAGCGTCTCGGCTTCCTGCTGCATCTGGACACCGATGAGGACCCTGCGACCTCGTACGCGCAGGCCGTCGAACTCTTCCAGCACGCCGAGAGCCTCGGCTACGACTCCGGCTGGGTGATCCAGCGGCACTTCCGCCAGGGCAACGAGCACGTCTCTTCGCCGTTGGTGCTGCTCGCCGCGATCGCGCAGCACACCAGCCGCATCCGCCTCGGTACCGGCGTGCTCGTGCTTCCGCTCGAGGACCCCCTCAAGGTGGCCGAGGATGCGGCGACGCTCGACGTGCTCTCGGGCGGCCGGCTGGAGCTGGTGATCGGGTCCGGGCCGTTCCCCGGCGCGTGGGAGGCGTTCGGCCAGGATCTCGACGACAGGGCCGCGCTGTGGGAGAGCAGCGTGCAGCGCCTGCACGAGGTGCTCGACGGGGCTGCGCTGAACAGCCTCGGTGAGACTCTGCATCCCTCGGGCGCCGGTGTGCGCCGCCGCCTCTGGCAGGCGACGTCGAGCGCCCCCGAGGTCGCAGTGGCGCAGGCCCGCGCCGCAGGCGCCGCCGGAGACGGACTGCAGCTCTCGCGCGCCACCGACTGGAACCGGAATCAGAGCCCCGAGGCCCAGGCCGCGCTCATCACGGCCTACCGATCCGCACTCCCCGAGGGCATCGAGCCCCGGGTGCTCGTCTCGCGCGCCGTGTATCCGGATGTCGATCGCGCCCAGGCGCTGTCGCGGCTCGTCGACGGTGCTCAGCGCTGGCAGAGCTGGCTCGGCGCGCTCGGTCGCACCGAGGCCGCATCGGTGTCGCCCGAGGAGTACCTCGTGCGCGACCATTCGCGCTTCGGAGACGCGGCATCCATCGCCGACGGTCTCGCCCTCGACGCCGGGGTCGAGGCGGGTACCGAACTGCTCGTGAGCTTTCCGCCGGCCTCACCATCGTTCGACGAGCACAAGCGCCTGCTCACCGCGACCGCGCAGGACGTCGCTCCGCTGCTCGGATGGCACCCCCACATCGATCAGGAGGACTCATGAGCACGTCAGGCCGCTACCACCTCAACCTCTCGCTCATGCAGCCGGGGCACTTCCGCACCGCCTGGCGTCTGCCGGGGCACGATCCGCGCGCGGTGCTCGACATCGAGTACTTCGCCCGCATCACCGAGCATGCGGAACGGGCGAAGCTGCACACCGTGTTCCTCGGCGACGGCCCTGGCGCCTCGCCCGCGATCGCCGGCGGACCCGAGGCGGGCATCGACCCGACCATCCTGTTCGCGAACCTGTTCGCGCGCACGAGCCGCATCGGCGCGATCGCCACGAGCAGCACCACCTACAACGAGCCCTACAACCTCGCGCGGCGCTACTCGGCCCTCGACCACGTCTCGGGTGGACGAACGGCCTTCAACGCCGTGACCACCCTCAACCCGACCGCGGCGGCGGCGTTCGGCTACGACCACGAGATCCCCAAGAGCGAGCGCTACGAGCGCGCCGAGGAGTTCCTCGAGGTCGTCACCGCCCTGTGGGGAGCATGGGACGACGACGCGATCGTGGCGGATGCCGAGAGCGGCGTCTACGCCGACACCGCGAAGATCCATCCCATCGACTTCGACGGGGCGCACTTCCGGGTGCGCGGCAACCTGTCGCTGCCCGAATCTCCGCAGGGACGGCCGCTGATCGTGCAGGCCGGAGGCTCGGCGGGCGGCATCCGACTGGGCGCCCGGTTCGCCGACCTCGTGTTCACGGTCGCGCAGACCAAGGAGAGGGCGCGCGCGTTCCGCCGGGAGCTCGCCCAGGCAGCACTCGCCATCGGCCGGGTCACCCCGCCGCCGACCTCCCTCGGGGTGGTGCTGCTCATCGGGTCGACCGAGGAGGAGGCCCGCCGCCGCGGCGAGGAGCTGCTCGACACCCTGGGCGAGGCCGCGACCGACCGGCTCCTCGCGCAGCTCGGCATCCCCGCCGGCACGCTCGGGCCCGACGACCTGGTCACCCGCGACCTCGTGACGCCCGAGGCCCTGGGCAAGGGCTCGGACGGCTTCCATGCGAGCACGCTCGCGCTGCTCGAGGAGCAGCCGCTCACCTCGCGCCAGTTGCTCCTGCGTTCGGCCGCCGGCAACGGGCACCGCCTCGTGCTCGGCACGCCCGAGCAGATCGCCGACGACCTCGACGCGTGGTTCGACGCGGACACGGCCGACGGCTTCACGGTGATGTCGGCCGACAACGCGGTCGACGCCCCGGCGTTCCTCGATGAGGTCGTGCCGATCCTGCAGCGCCGCGGCTCGTTCCGCACCGAGTACCAGGGCGCCACACTGCGCGAGAACTTCGGGCTGCCGTTCCCGGCGTCGCCGCGTGCGGATGCCGCAGGCGAAGCGACCGGATGACGGATGCGGCCCGCGCCGCGGCATCCGTCGTCATGATGTGTCGCCTCATGGCGAACCGTGACGGCCGCCGGGCGCGGGCGTCCGATCGCCCGTAGCGTCGCTCACCACCACCCCTCATCACCACCGACCCCGACCGAGAAGGACTCCCGTGCTCCGTTACGCCGCACTCAAGCTCGGCCGAGCGCTGTTCGTCATCTGGGCCGCGTTCACCGTGACGTTCCTGCTGCTGTTCGTGCTGCCTGCCGATCCCGTCGACCTGCTGTTCGACCCCGCCGAGATCAACACGATCCCCGAAGAGGTCAGGGCGCAGGTCGCCGCGAACTACGGCTTCGACAAGCCGCTGATCCTGCAGTACTTCGACCGCCTCGGCCACGCCCTCGTCGGCGACTTCGGCAACTCGGTGCAGTCGGGTCGTCCGGTGACTGCCGCGCTGCTCGAGGTGCTCCCCAGCACACTGATCCTCTCTGTCGGTGCGCTGCTGCTGGCCGTCGTGATCGGATTCGTCATCGCGCTGATCGCCACCGCGACCCGGCAGAACTGGGTGCGCAACCTCGTCGAGTCGTTGCCGTCGGCCGCTGTCTCGGTGCCGGTCTTCATGTTCGGCATCGTGCTGCTGCAGATCTTCTCGTTCGGCCTCGGCTGGTTCCCCTCGTTCGGCGACAACGGCTGGCAGAGCCTTGTGCTGCCTCTCGTCACGCTCGCGATCCCAGTCTCGGGTCCGATCGCCCAGCTGCTCGTGCGCAGCTTCACCGGAGAGATGGGCGCCGGCTACGTGGTGACGAGCTTCGCGAAAGGGGCGACCAGGGGGCGCGTGATCGTCGGCGACGTCTTCCGCAACGCCAGCCTGCCGGCCCTGACGATCGCCGCGATCACCTTCGGCAACCTCATCGCCGGTTCTGTGATCACCGAGACCGTGTTCGCTCGTCCCGGCGTCGGGCGCCTCACACAGGGGGCGATCAACACGCTCGACATCCCGCTGGTGCAGGGGATCGTCGTCTTCGTCGCCGCGAGCTTCGCGATCATCAACCTCATCGTCGACCTCATCTATCCGCTGCTCGACCCGCGGCTGCGCGCGACGCTCGCCGTCCGAACCGTGTGAGGACCAGATCATGACCATCGAACTGACCCGCCCAGAGCTGCAGGCGGCCGACGACCTCGTCGACCCCGAACCGCAGCGCACCCGTCGCATCGACGGGTGGCTGCGGGCACTGCAGGACCTCGTGCGCCAACCCGTGCTGGTCGTGGCCTGGCTCATCGTGCTGGTCGTCATCGGCTGGGCGCTCTTCCCGAGCCTGTTCACGCCGTACAGCCCCTACGCCGGAGATCCCGCGCTGAGTTTCCAGCCGCCGAGTCTCGAGCATCCGTTCGGCACCGACCGGCTCGGGCGCGATCTGCTGGCGCGCTCGGTCTACGGTGCGGGCACCACGCTCACCGCCACCCTGCTCGCGGTGCTCATCGCCTTCGGCATCGGCACGATCATCGGACTCGTCGCCGGGTATCTGCGCGGGGTCGTCGACACCGTGTTCATGCGCATCATCGACGTGTTCCTGTCGATCCCCAGCCTGCTGCTCGCGATGGTCATCGTCTCGGTGCTCGGCTACTCGACGCACAACATCGCGATCGCGGTAGGGCTCTCGGCGATCGCCTCATTCGCCCGCGTGATGAGGTCGGAGGTGCTCGTGATCGCGAACCGTGACTACGTGCGTGCCTCCTACGGGCTCGGCGTCAGCCGCATCGGCGTCGTCTTCCGGCACATCCTGCCGAATTCGCTGAGCTCGGTCATCGCGCTCGCCGCCCTCGAGATCGGCACCTCGATCCTCGCGGTCGCCTCGCTCGGATTCCTCGGCTATGGAGCGCCGCCCCCCGAGCCGGAGTGGGGCCTGCTCGTCGCCGAGGGCCGCGACTACCTCGCCGTCTACCCGTGGATCTCGATCCTGCCCGGCATCGCTCTCGCTCTCGTCGTGATCGCGACCCACCGCATCAGCACCTCGTTCCGAAAGGACCGCCGCCGATGAGCGCCACCGTCGCCTCAGCATCCGTCCCTGCATCCTCCGCCGAATCTCCGGCTTCGTCCGGCTCGGCAGCCGAGGCCCTGCTCTCGATCACCGACCTGCGCGTCGACTACCGCACCCGTGACCGGTCGTGGTCACCCGCTGTGCGGGGGGTGAGCCTGCACGTCGATCCGGGCGAGACCGTCGCCCTCGTCGGAGAGTCGGGCTCGGGCAAGACCACGCTGATCCAGGGGGTGCTCGGGCTGTTGCCCGCGAGCGCGCGGATCAGCGGCGGGTCTATCGCGTATTCCGGCGTCGATGTGACGCGCTGGCCCGACAAGCGGATGGCGCGCGTGCGCGGCAACTACGTCGGCTTCATCCCGCAGGACCCGAACACCTCGCTGAACCCGGTGAAGAAGATCGGCCAGCAGGTGATCGAGGCCGTGCGGTTCAACGAGAAGGATGCCGCGACCGCCGAGCAGCACCGCGAGGCGGCGCTCGGCAGCCTGCGCACCGCCGGTCTCGCGAACGCCGAGCGCGTGTTCCACCAGTACCCGCACGAGCTCTCGGGCGGCATGAAGCAGCGTGCGCTCATCGCGATCGCCCTTGCCGGCAACCCGAAGATCATCGTGGCCGACGAGCCGACCAGCGCCCTCGACGTGACAGTGCAGAGGGTCATCCTCGATCACCTCGAGAGGCTGCGTCAGGAGCTCGGCATCGGCATCCTGCTCATCACGCACGATCTCGGTGTCGCGCTGGACCGCGCAGACCGGATCGCCGTCATGCAGCAGGGCGACATCGTCGAGCACGGTCCGGTGCGCGAACTCATCGAGAACCCGACCAGCGCATACACGCGCCGGCTGCTCGATGCGGCACCCGCGCGACACGCGGGTCGGTTGGCCCCGTCATCCGGCATCCGTCGGGAGACCGGCGATGACGTCGTCATCCGCGCCGAGGATCTGCGCAAGCGCTACACCGTGCGCACCGTGGGCAAGAACACCGTGATCGACGCCCTCGACGGCGTCGGCATCACGGTGCGCCAGGGCACGACGCATGCGCTCGTCGGCGAGTCGGGCGCGGGGAAGTCGACGCTCGCGAGCATCATCGCGGGCTTCGCCACCGCCGACTCCGGCACCGTGCACATCGGCGACCGCGAGACCACCTCGCTCAAGGGGAGGCAGTTGCGCGAGGTGCGCCGCGATCTGCAGTTCGTCTTCCAGAATCCGTACACCTCGCTCGATCCGAGGTTCACGGTCGGCGATCTCATCGCCGAGCCTCTCAAGGCCTTCAAAGTGCACGCCACGAAGGGCGAGCTCGTCGCCAGGGTGAGCGAACTGCTGCGCGCCGTCGCGCTCGATGACAGCTACCTGCTGCGCACGACCGCGCAGCTGTCGGGCGGTCAACGTCAGCGCATCGCGATCGCCCGTGCCCTCGCACTGAACCCGCGCATCCTCGTGCTCGACGAGGCCGTGAGCGCGCTCGACGTGTCGGTGCAGGCGCAGATCCTGCAGCTGCTCGTCGATCTGCAGGCCGAGCTCGGGCTCAGCTACGTGTTCGTCACTCACGACCTGGGCGTCGTACGGCTGATCTCCGACGACGTCACCGTCATGAAGGACGGCGCGATCGTCGAGCACGGCACGGTCGAGCAGGTGTTCGCCTCGCCCCAGCACGAGTACACCCGGACGCTGCTCGACGCGATCCCCGGCACGCGCTTCGCCGACGCGTGACCTCGACCCACCGCCTCCTGTTTTCGTCTGATCGAGAGGGAACCATGTCCCACCCCACGCTGCTCGCCCTGACCGGCGAGCTGCCCGCCCTTCTGCGCGATCAGGATTCCGCGCTGCTCGATGCGCTGCGGAACCTTCCCGCCGGCGTCGCCGTTGTCGTCGGTGCGGAGGGACGGCCCCTGCAGCTCGACCCTGTGGCCGTCGCGACCGCGCTCGCCGTGCGCGTGCCCGGCCTGCCGGTGATCGTCGCCTCCGACGGCATCCGGGATGCTCCGTACAACGCCGCGCGCCGCTTCCTGTCGCTCGATCATCTGTCGCGCGGTCACGCGGGTGTCGTGTTCCGCTCGGGCGAGGGCGATGCCGCGCAGACCGCGGAGCGCATCGACGTGATCCGCGCGCTGTGGAACTCGTGGCCGGCCGAGACGCTGCTCGCCGACCGGGAGAGCGGCGTCTACGCGACCACCGAGAACATCCGCCGGATCGAGCACGAGGGCGCGCACTACCGCGTGGCGGGCGCGCTCAACTCGCCGACCAGCGCGCAGGGCGAGCCCGTGTCGATCTGGCACATCGACTCGGCGGACGACCTGGTCGCGGCGCACGGCCTGGTCGATGTCGTCGTGATCGAGGATCCGACGCTGATCGCGCAGTGGGCGGACAGCGATCCCGTCGATCGGCCCGCGCTCGCCGCGGAGGCGGGCGTCGAGGGAGCCTCGTTCGAGTACCGACCTGTGCA
This sequence comes from Microbacterium sp. ZW T5_45, assembly GCF_044987415.1. Taxonomy (NCBI): domain Bacteria; kingdom Bacillati; phylum Actinomycetota; class Actinomycetes; order Micrococcales; family Microbacteriaceae; genus Microbacterium; species Microbacterium sp. ZW T5_45. The sequence continues at coordinate 47,061 of NZ_JBJDRJ010000019.1, forward strand.
CCGCCTGGACGAGGTCGCGGCGCTGGCCGCAGCATCCGATCGACCTGCTCCGTCGCTGCGCGACGTTCTCGGACTCGCGCCACGCCATTACGACCTCTCAGCCAAGCCCCTCGCCTTCGGAGCCGCACGATGACCTCTCTGCCCTCTCTTCCCGATCGTGCCGATCATCTGACGCTCAACGTCAACCTGCAGTCGTTCGGGCAGCGCCCGGCGGCCTGGCAGTTCGGCGACCATCGCGCCGACACGCTCATCCGTCCCGAGCACTGGATCGCCTCGGCACAGGCGGCGGAGCGCGGTCTGCTGGACGCGGTGTTCTTCGCCGACCAACCAGCGCTGCACAATCCCAACCCGCGTCCGGGGAGCCAGCTCGAGCCGATCACGCTCGCGGCGCTCATCACGGCCGCGACCGAGCACGTCGGGGTGATCGCCTCCGCATCGTCGACGTACAACGACCCCGTCGAGCTCGCCGAGCGACTGCTCGGCACGGATGCCGTCACCGGCGGACGGCTCGGCTGGAACATCGTCACGACGTACAACCCGAACGTCTCGGGCAACTTCGGGCTCGACGCGAACCCCGACCGTGCGACCCGCTACCGTCGCGCAGCGGAGTTCGTCGATGCCGTGAAGACGGTGTGGGATGCCGCGTCCGGCGACGGCTCGTACCGCTTCGAGGGCGAGCACTTCCGGTTCGAGGGGCGGACGGGGCTCGCGCCGTCGCGGCAGGGCAGCCCGGTGCTGTTCCAGGCCGGCGGCAGCGATCAGGGTCGCGATCTGGCCGCCCGGCACGCGGAGGGCGTGTTCGCGGTCGAGTTGACGCTGCCGCGGGCGATCGAGAACTATGCCGATCTCAAGCGTCGTGCGGCGGCCTACGGACGCGGCACCGATCTGCCCAAGATCACCCCCGGGCTGTCGCTCGTGATCGGCAGCACGGTCGAAGAGGCGCGGCGCCGGTTCGACGAGTTCGAGTCGCGGGCGCCCGACGGGTACGCGCTCGGGTCGCTGAGCAGCGTGATCGCGCACGATGCGAAGACGCTCGACATCGATGCGCCGATCCCGGCCGAGGTCCTCGACAAGCCGTGGAATCCCGACGAGCATCCGACCTCGGCCGGGTATCGGCTCACGTTCCTCGACTGGATCCAGGAGCGCCGGCACCAGACGGTGCGCGAGATCCTGCGCGACTTCGGCGGTTTCGGTGCGCGGATCATCGTCGGGACTCCCGAGCAGATCGCCGACGACATCGAGCTGTGGTTCCGCTCGCGTGCGGCCGACGGCTTCAACCTCATGATCGATCACTTCCCGGAGGGGCTCATCACCTTCGCCGACGAGGTCGTGCCACTGCTGCAGGCCAAGGGCATCCACAAGCGCGAGTACACGCACTCGACGCTGCGCGAGGCGATCGGGGCGGGGAGCCCGGTGCTCGTCGGCTGATCCGGGGGCGTCGGATATCGGGTCCCTGAGCTCGCCGAAGGGCCGCGCCCCGCCCGTCTGACGTTTTGTCGGGTGATTTCGCGAAGGCGGCTCAGAACGCCGGGCTTCCGGGAGTCGCTGGGAATCCTCCCGACATCCGGCACGCACCGCGGTGCCGGGCGCGCGGCATCCGCGCGCAGTTTGTCGGGTGTATTGACGAGTCTCGGGCGAGAACACGCTTTCTGACCCGACAATCGTGAATTCGCCAGACGAAGTGGCGGGCGGCGGATGCTGTCGCTCGATGACTCTGGATGACCCCATCTGACGCGGTGTTCGCGCGCCCGCGGCGGCGCTGATTGACTCGCACGAGACCGCCGATCCGCCTGCCCAGGGAGATCTCATGACCAAGACCCTCGCGCCGTCTCTGCTCGCTGCCGCACCGTCCGCGGCCCAGCTCGACGAGCATCCGTTCGTCGCCGAGGTCCGCGCGCACGCGCTCGAAGTGCTCGCGCCGAACGCCACGCGCACCGATGCGCACGGCGTCACGGTCGAGGGCATCGAGCAGCTGCGGGCGCTCGGGGCTCTGAGGCACTCGGTTCCGGTCGCCGACGGCGGACTCGGGCTCGACGCCGGCGTCGATCGACGAGTGCAGGAGTGGATCGCCTACGGCGATCTCAACACCTGGCTGGTGTGGACCCAGCATGCGACATCGCTGCCGCGGCTGCTGGCGCTGGGCGCCGAGCGCGGAGGGCTCGGTCCGCTCGGGCGCAGCACCGTGCGCGGAGAGGCTCTTCTCGGTGCGGGCCTGAGCGATGTGCGCGGGTTCCCCGACCGGTTCGTGCGCGCCGAGCGCACGGCATCCGGGTGGCGACTCGACGGGGCCATCTCGTGGGTGAGCGGCTGGGGGCTGAACTCGGTGCTGCATGTGGCGGCCGTCGAGCCGGAGACTGCGACGGTCGTGATCGGGCTGATCCCCGTCGACGAGCGGACAGTCGGCACTCCGCTCGACCTGCAGGCGGCGAGGGGCAGCCGCACGTGGCGGGTCGAGCTGCGTGGCGCCGAGCTCGCCGAGGACGAGGTGCTCACGACGCTGCCATGGAGCGACTGGAATGCCGCCGACCTCGCGAACTCGGGCGATGCGCACGCCGGGCTCTTCGGTCTGGTGTTCCGCGTGCTCGACGAGCTCGTAGAGGAGGGCGGGGACGCCCACGCCGTCGCCGATGCCTGGGCGCCGGTCGTGCACGAGCTGCGTGAGCGCGCCTACGGTCTGACCGATGCGAACCGGGCGTCGGGGATTCTCGGCCACCTCGCCGAGGAACGGGCCGACACCAAGCAGCGTGCGATCGATGCGCTGGATGCCGTGACCGACGCGCTGCTCACCGCCCGTGCGGGGCGCGGCCTCGTCGGCGACGACACTGCGCAGCTGCACGCCCGCGCCGCGCTGTTCCTGCGGGTGCAGAGCCAGACGAGGACCGCGAGGTCGCGGCGGCTGGGTGTGCTCGCGGCGCGGGCCGCGAGCGGGCGCTGAGCCTGCGCACGACTCCCGACGAACGGTACAGCGGATGCCGTGAGCGAGAGATCACGTCCCTCGAGGCATCGGCGCCACCGCCACGCTCGAACCCCGGCGCGCGTGCTACTGCTGCGCCGCGAGATGCTCCTCGAGCACTTCGACGACGAGCGCGTGCTCGACCTCGTCGCTCACGCCCGAGGCGACGACCACGCCGACCTGGGTCGCGCCGATGCGGATCGGCACCGCACCGCCGGCGAACGCGTAGACGAGCGGCTCGACGCCCAGCGCCTCGGTCGCGGCGGTGACGCCGTACTCGTTCCAGCGCGTGCGCACGAGTTGTGAACTCGCGTCGTAGCGACGGGTGGTGGCGGCCTTGCGACGCATCCAGCCGTCGTTGTCGGCCGTCGTCCCCGCGAGAGCCGCGTGATAGACCTGCTGCTCGCCGAGCCAGATGGCCGTCGAGATCGTCTGCCCTCGCTCCCTCGCGAGCTCGATGATGCGGGCGCCGACGGCGAGGGCGTCGTCGTGCTCGAACCGCGCGAAGCGGATGCGTGCATCCTCGTCCTGCAGGGACGCGATCAGGGCGGCGGTGTCAGTGGTCATGCGACTCTCCTCTGTGAGATGGATCCGGCGGGTCAGGATGCCGCGGCGGGACCGGTCGAAGACCGGACGGTCAGCGTCGCCGCGGTGGGGTGGTCGGCGCCGCTCCGGCCGGGCTCGCGCAGGCGCCGGAGGACGGCGGCGAGCGTCGCCTCCACGGTCAGGTTGACGTCCTGCCGAACGGAGGTCATGTCGATGTACGGCAGAGCGGCGAGATCGCTGTCGTCGTAGCCGGCGATCGACACGTCCTCGGGGACCCGCACCCCCGCACGCATGAGCGTGCCGATGAGGCCGGCGCCGCAGTGGTCGCTGCATCCGATCACGGCGCTGGGCATCCGATCCCGGGCCATGATCATCTCGGCAGCGCGTGATCCGTCGTCCTCGCCGAAGCCGACGCCGAGCACGTCGATCTCGTCGCCGAGACCCGCGGCCGCCATCGCCCGCCGGTAGGCGTCGGCACGATCGGGGCCCACGGTGCCGCCGCGGCCACCGGCGTAGGCGATCCGCTGATGTCCGAGGCCGATGAGATGCTGCACGAGCAGGCGCAAGCCCTCGTCGTCATCGGTGCGCACGACGTCGACGCGATCGTCGGCGCGGCGCTCGCCGAGCCAGACGACCGGCATCATGTCGATCGCGCTCGCGAGCGCGGGGGAGGAGGGATCCGGGTTGTAGCAGGCGAGGGCTTCGATGCGCTGCTCCAGGAGCTGCGCGACGACGACCTCGGTCGAGCGCCGCGCGGTGACAGGACCCAGTGCGACGTCGTATCCCTCGTCGGCCGCGCGTTCGAGCAGGCGCTCGACGACCCGCAACTCGAAGATGTTGGACGCCGCATAGAGAACACCGATCAGCCCGGAGCGCCGCTGTCGCAGCAGGCGGGCGGAGGCGTTCGGCCGATACTGCAGCTCGCGGGCCGCCGCGAGCACGCGCTCGCGCGAGGTCGCGCTGGGGCCGGGCTCGTCGCGCATCACGAGCGAGACGGTCTGCCGTGAGACTCCTGCGCGAGCAGCGACATCGCGCATGGTCGGCAGCGGGCCGTGTGCGGTTTCGGGTGCCGGGATCTCGGATGCCGTGGATGCTGCGGTTTCGATTGTCAAGGGATCGGGTGCCGCGATCTCGGATGCCGGGACGCCGGGTGGTGCAACGGTGGATGCAGCGCGCGCCGCCGCATCCGCTTCGGCATCCGTCCCGCTCATCGCGCGCCTCCGCGTCCCACCTGCGGCTCAGCCCGCCAGCGCGATCTGCCGACGGACCTCGTCGATGGTCGCGAGCACCGAGACGATCTCGTCGTGCGGATGCAGCGGGGACTCGGTGCGTCCCTCGGCGACGTAGGAGGCGAAGGCGGTGGCCTGGTAGCCGAGCCCGTCATGCGGTTCGGGGACGGACTCGTCGCGCCAGGTGGCCGATTCCTCCGAGCCGATCGATCCGAGAGACAGGCGCAGTCCGCTGGGGCCGAAGAAAGGGCTGAGCACCTCGAGGCGCCCGGCGGATCCGTGGATGGACGCTTCGACGGGGAGCGAGGCGACCAGCGATGTCGAGAGCACGGCCTGCGCGCCACCCGCGGTGGTCACCAGGATGTTCGCGCTCGCGTCGACACCGGTCTCGGCGATCGTGCCGATCGCGCGGATGCTCGACGGGGTGCCGATCACCGAAGACGCGAACGAGACCGGGTAGACGCCCGCGTCGAGCATGGCACCTCCGCCGAGCTCCGGGTTCCACAGGCGGTGCTCCGGCATCATCGGGATCGAGAAGCCGAAGTCGGCCCTCACCAGGGCGATGTCACCGAGAACACCGCTGTCGAGGACCTGACGGATGACGTCCGACTGCGGGATGTACCGCGTCCACATCGCCTCGGTCACGAGCACGCCGGCGGCGCGCCCCGCGGCGAGGATCTCCGCGGCTTCGTCCGCCGACATCGCGATCGGCTTCTCGATGAGCACGTGCTTGCCGGCGGCGATCGCGGCGAGGGCCTGCTCGTGGTGCAGTGGGTGCGGCGTCGAGATGTAGACCACGTCGACATCGGGATCGGCCACGAGGTCGGCAACCGAGGAATGCACGGTCGGGATGCCGTGCTCGGCGGCGAACGCGGCGGTCTTCGCCGTGTCGCGCGCGGTGACGGCGACCGCGCGCTGAGCGGTGTGCGTGTGGATGGCGTGCACGAAGCGCTGTGCGATGCCGGTGCCGACGATGCCCCAGCGCAGTGCGGGCACCGACTCGGGTGCGATGACGCGGGGCAGGGGGATCGAGACGGGCATCGGTGCTCCTTCATGTCGGCTGATCACATCTTGGCACGATCTATTGGTACGTGCCAAGCATGGAAGCTGTGCGTTCGTGCGCCGGCGTGCTTCGTCTCGTCGCTGTGTTCCTCGCTCAGGAACCGCGGAGCGAGACGAAGGGCAGCTCACCTCACAGTGAGCACGAACCTCGCATACCCGGCGAGCACCGGCGAGCCGTCGTCGGTGGCCTCGACGATGATCCGGATGACCGCGCCGGATGCCGCATCCGCCGGCACCTCCACCGTGCACGTGGTCGCCGCGACCGAAAGAGCGGCCGCAGGTCCGCCGTCCTGCCACCCGCGCACCGACACCGCATCGCCGTCAGGATCGGTGACCGCGAACTCGAGTATGACCCGCTCGCCGGCATCCACCACCCGATCCAGGCCGGATGCCGTCACCCGCGGCGGATGATTCGCCGCGGAGACGTCGGGAGTGACCGACCACTGCAGTCGAGCCGCGAGATCGCGCTGATAGGCCCCGAACCACGGCGCCACCTCGCCGGCGTCGGCGAAGGGCTCACCCGGTGCCCAGGGCCTCATGCCGACGCTCGTCCACAGGTGCGGATCGTCGCCCGCGAGCTCCTGGCGACCTCCCCAGCCCCCGAACGTCGGATGCTCGGCGTTTCGCAGTCCGTTGTCGATGTGCATCGCGAAGTTCGAGGTGTCGCCCTCCGAGATCCACGATCCGCGCGGGTGCAGGGGTGCCCAGAGCCGATAGCCCTGCGCGGAGAGCTCCTCGGCCGTGGCATCCGGAACCCCGAAGTAGTCCTCGTCGTCGAACCCCTCGGCCATCTGCCGGCCGTCGCCCCACACGCGGTAGGCCGCTCCGATCGGTCCCACCTCCGACACGTTCTCGCGCATCCACTCGGCCGAGAGGTAGCGCTGATCGTCAGGGGCGACCACCTCCCAGGCGAAGTATCCCCACGCCATGGTCGCGACATCGCGGAACTCGATCTCCGGCCAGGTCGGACGGATGTACTCGGCGAAGGTGTCGTCCTGCTGCGCGAAGCTCGTGATCACGGTGCGTCGACTCACGAGGTCGTGGATCTCCTCCCAGCGGTCGGTGCCGCGGTACTCCTCCTCGATCGACATCAGGGCGCGTGCGATCGTGTTCGTCCCGCCCCAGGCCTGCGCGAACACCTTGCCGGGTGCGGCGCCGAGCAGCACGTCGCGCACGAGATCGGATCCGGCGGTCGGCTCGCGGGTATCGCCCACCTCGATGACGTTGCCGAGGGCCGTGATGGCGCGCAGCGACTCCGGGGTCGGATAGCGGGCGTCATGCCGCACGAGGTTGTCGTAGGCCAGTGCGTAGGCGTCGATCGCCTCGTCGATGTGCAGCCGTTCGCCGGCCGCGGGCCAGCGCTTCGCCGGGATGTCGAGGTCTGCATCGCCGGACTGGTGGAACCGGCTCGAGGAGTACACCAGCGCGGCGATGTCGATCTCGTTGCTGTACAGCAGCAGCCGGAGCATCGAGTTGAGGTCGTCGAGCTCGGGGTCGGTGGTCACGATGATGCGGGCGGGCGCTGTCACGAGGACTCGATTCATCTGGGCGCGAGCACGGGGCTCGCGGAGAACGTCAGCGGTCTTCGCGAAATTCTAGCTCAGCTAGAAACAAGATGTCGCCGCACGCCCGTCCGTTACCGTGGGGTGGTGATGAAGCGACGCGGCCCCTATGCGAAAGGCGTCGCGCGTCGCATCCAGACCCTCACCGCCGCAGAAACGCTCGTCCTCGAGCGCGGGCACGAAGCCACGACGATGCGCCTCGTGGCCGAGCGCGTCGGTGTCACCGAAGCGGCTCTGTACTATCACTTCCCCTCGAAGGACGTGCTGCTCGTCGAGCTGCTGCGCTTCCGCGACGAGCGCAGCCGTGCGCGCTACGAGGGTGTCGATCCGGTCGAGACGCTGCTGCGCATCGTCGAGGAGAATCAGGTCGAGCCCGCCGTCATCCGTCTGATCGCCTCGATGGCCGCGGGTGCGTCCGATCCGCAGCATCCGGCTCACGACTACTTCCAGGAGCGCTACCAGCGCCTGACGCGCGAGTTCTCCGCAGGCCTGAAGGGGCGACTCGGAGGTCTGCCTGACGAGCGTGTGGCCGAGATCGCCAATCTCCTCATCGCGAGCGCAGATGGACTGCAGACGCGCTGGCTCATCGACCCGACGACCGACATGGTGGCTCACCTGCGTGTTCTGACGGATGCCGTGCTCGGAGGCAGCTGAGCGGATTCGCGCCGCTCGACCCATCGGGCTGTACCGGCCACTCCGTTCGGCGTATCGGAGTATCGAGATACTTCGCGAGAACTCCTGAATCATTCCGATATTCCGTGGGAATGGGTCCCGGGGGTGACATATGGTCACCAGAGCGATCGGCGCGCGGGGGCGCGCCGAAGGGGATCTGGGGGACGCACATGTTTTTCGCGCGCACGACGCATCGGGCACACAGGGGAACGGCTCGACGGAGGCGGGATGCGCGTCGGCCGATCGCGATGGCGGCGGTCGCCGCAGTGCTCGGCGGGATGCTGGGGATCGGGACCGCGGTCGCCGTGACGGCCCCCGCCCAGGCGGCGGTGTCGGGCTTCGTCTGTTCCGCGGACATCTACACCGTGTCCGGAAGCGGGGCGATCAATCGCGTGAACCCGGTGACCGGTGCGGCCACCGGCAACGGCGGCTTCACCGTCACCCCAGGGAACCTCGTCAACGCGCTCGCCATCCCCGACGGCGGCGGGCAGTACGCCTGGGCCTTCGACCGAACCTCCGCGCAGGTGCTGCGATTCGACGCGGCTACCGAGACCACCACGACCTACGGAACCGGCGTCACGGACGGAGCACAGGTGGTCGCGGGCGCGATCGACCCGACGACCGGCATCTACTACTTCGCGAGCTCGAGCGCCGTGTGGAATCTCTACGCGTTCGACACCACGACCGGCACGATGATCGGCCAGGTCGGCACGATCTCGGGGCTGGCGGGCAACGGCGACATGGCCTTCGACGCGGTCGGCAACCTCTACGTCGTCTCGAACGCCAACACGATCGCGGCCGGGACCTTTGCCCGCGTCGACGGTCCGATCCCGACGACACCCGGCACCACGGCGTTCGTGGCGAACCCCATCACCGCGACGCCGGCGAACGCGGGACAGTACAACTCGGTCGCCGTCGTCTCCGACGGGTCCATCGCGATCGGGTCGGGATCGACCATCACCCGGGTGCGTCCGGAGAACGGCGCCACCCTGTCGCAGACCACGACGGCCGCGCCCTTCGTCGACTTCGCGAGCTGCGCCTACCCGAACCTCGTCTACGCGCAGAAGAACCTGCCGAACGGCCGCTATCTGCCGACCGACCAGTTCCGGCTGCAGATCACGAGCCCGAACGTCACGAACGAGTACATCGGCATCACCGAGGGTACGGACTCCGGTCTGCAGGATCTGCCGAGCGAGACCGCGGGTCCGGTGCTCGGCGTCGACGGCGTGACGTTCACGGTCACCGAGACCGGTGTCGGCACGACCGATCTGGCGAACTACGTCACCACCTGGGAGTGCGTCAACCGCACAACGGGCGCCGTGCTCTCCTCGGGAAGCGGCGCGATCGCGACCTTCACGCTGCCCTCGAGCAGCGAACCCGCTGAGATGTACTGCACGTTCACGAACATCGCGCAGCTTCCCGCGCTCACGCTGCAGAAGCGCGTGCTCGAGGTCATCGATGTGAACGGCAACGGCATCACCGACCTCGGCGACCAGATCCTCTGGGCCTTCGACCTCACGAACACGGGGAACACCACGCTGAGCGACCTCACCGTCGACGACGACATGCTCACCGCCCAGGGCATCGGCGTGACGTGCGATCCCGATTCGCTCCCGGTCGGCGGCACGGTCACGTGCGAGGCGGATGCCGCCTACACGATCACCCAGGCCGATGTCGACAACGGCAAGGTCGTCAACACCGCCACGGCGACCGGTACACCGCCCACCCAGCCGCCGGTGACGACGCCGCCGTCGACGACCGAGACCCCGGTCGACCAGCAGCCGGCGCTGACGCTCGACAAGCGTGTCGTGCGTGTCATCGACGTCAACGACAACGGCTACAACGACGAGGGCGACCAGATCGTCTGGGCGTTCGACCTCGAGAACACGGGAACGACCACGCTCACCGACGTGTCGGTGACCGATGACATGCTCACGGCGCAGGGCATCGGTGTGACGTGCGATCCGACGACGCTCGCGCCGGGCGCCACGGTCACGTGCGAGGCCGATGCGCCGTACACGATCACCGCGGCCGACGTCGACAACGGCAAGGTGGTCAACACCGCCACCGCGACGGGAACCCCGCCCGGACTCCCGCCCGTGGTCACCCCGCCGGACACGACCGAGACCCCGGTCGGCGCCTACACCGTCGTCAAGACCTCGGACCCGGCATCTGGCAGCACCGTGGGGATCGGCGACACCGTGACGTACACGCTGACGGTCTCGCATGTGGGAACCGCGGACGTGCTCGACGCGCACCTCACCGACGACCTCTCGGCCGTGCTCGACGACGCCACGTTCAACGACGACGCCACGGCCTCGGCCGGCACCGTCGATGTCGACCCCGCGACGGGGGAGCTCACCTGGTCGGGAGACCTCGGCGAGGGCGATGTCGTCACGATCACCTACTCGGTGACGGTCACCGACGACGGAGACTCGCAGCTCACCAACGTCGTGACGAGCCCTGGATGCACCGATTCGTGCACGACCGAGAACCCGGTCGGCGACTATTCGGTCGTGAAGTCCTCGGACCCGGCATCCGGCAGCAGCGTCGCCGCAGGTGATGTGATCACCTATACGCTGACGGTCACCCATGAGGGACGCGCGGATGTGGCGGCGCAGTTGAGCGACGACCTCAGCGGAGTCCTCGACGACGCGACCTACAACGCGGATGCCGTGGCGTCGAGTGGATCCCTCGTGGTCGACGAGGCGAGCGGCACGCTGACGTGGTCGGGCGATCTGAGCGAGGGGGACGTCGTGACGATCACCTACTCGGTGACCGTCACGGGCGCCGGCGACACCACGCTCGAGAACGTCGTGACGAGCCCCGGTTGCGCCGAGTCGTGCACCACCGAGCACTACACGGGCGACTACACGGTCGTGAAGTCCTCGGACCCGGCATCCGGAGCCACCGTCGCGGCCGGCCAGACCATCACGTACACGCTGACGGTCACCCAGCACGGCGCGGGCACCGTCACTGCGGCGCTGAGCGACGACCTCTCGGCGGTGCTCGACGACGCCACGTTCAACGACGACGCGCAGGCCGACCTCGGCGAGGTCTCGGTCGACGGCTCGTTGCTCGCCTGGTCGGGCACGCTCGAACCCGGCGAGGTCGCGACGATCACGTACTCGGTCACCGTCACGGCGGCCGGTGACCGGATGCTGACGAACGTGGTCACGAGCCCCGGATGCACGGACTCCTGCACGACCGAGCACGGCGTGGGCGGGTATGTCTTCTCGAAGTCGTCGAATCCGAAGTCCGGATCGACGGTCGCGAACGGCAGCACGATCACCTACACCGTCACGGTGAGGCACACCGGCATCGCGCCGGTGCCGGGAGCGAACGTGGTCGACGACCTGTCACGTGTGCTCGACGACGCGACCTGGTCGGGAGATCAGAAGGCGTCGTCCGGAACGCTCACCAAGACGGGGAGCACGCTGTCCTGGACGGGGGATCTGGCCGTGGGTCAGGTCGTGACGATCACGTACTCGGTGAAGGTCACGGGTGCGGGTGACCGCGACATCGCGAACCTCGTGACGACCGACGACATCGGCGGCAGCTGCGACCCGACCGGCAGCTGCACGACGGATCACCGCGTGCCGCCGCCCACGGGTCTCGCCATCACCGGTGGTTCGATCGCGTGGACGGTGGTCGCCGCCGGAGGCGTCGCGCTCCTCATCGGCGCGGGTCTGCTGATCGCCTCCCGTCGCCGCCGTCGTGAGACGGTCGACGAGCAGGACTGATCGCATCCGGCTGGCCCGCGCTGCTTCTGTGGCGCGGGCCATCGCGTGTGCGGATGCACGCACCGCACGCCTCGTCGAGTTCACGTGCACTCGGCGAATGCACCGGAAATCAGCGGCAGGATGCCGTGCACTCGACGGCAAGCCGTGCACTCGACGGCGACGCCGCACGCCGCCGCGCTGATGCGGGCGCCGGCGTCAGGGGCGGACGCGCGCCGAGCGGCCCTCGAAGGCGACGACGTCGCCGTCGTGCAGCTGACGGCCGCGACGGCGATCGACCTCGCCGTTCACCGTGACGAAGCCGTCGATGATGACCTCTTTCGCGTCGCCGCCGGAGTCGAGCAGACCCGCGAACTTCAGGAACTGTCCGAGGCGGATCATGTCCCCGCCGATGGAGACGTCGTCGATCGGTGCGGAGTCGCTCATGCCTGAATCGTATCCGGGTCAGAGGGCGACGTAGTCGTACTCCTGGAAGGCCTCGACCTCACTCGTCCAGCGCTCGGCGACGAACGACACGTGCGTCGGATGCTGGTCGTAGGCGGTGTATGCGGCCTGGTCGGCGAACTCCATCGAGAACTGGAACGCGAGGTCGCTCTTCGCGCTGATCTGGGCGCTGATCCGGAAGTCCTCGACACCGGGGATCGACGCGAGCGCTGCCCGCGCGTCATCGAGGAAGAGGCGCTCTTCGACGGAATCCGGGGCGTGGACGAGGCGGAAGCTCACGGTGTGCTGGATGCGCGTCATGACCTCCATCCTGGCATCCGCCGACCGCCCGCGGACTAGCCTGAAGGGGTGCCAGAGACCCCGCCGTTCAGTCCGACCGTCACTCTGTTGACGGTGGCCGCTGTCTGGCAGGAGTCCCTGGCCGCCGCGCTCAAGCCCCTCGGTCTCACGTCCCGCAAGTATGCGCTGCTCGGACACATCCGTGCGACGCCCGGCATCTCGTTCAGCGAGCTCGCCCGCCGGTCGAGGATCACTGCACCGAGTGCGCATGTGGCCGTCGCCGCGTTCCGCGACGCCGGTCTCGTCGAGGATGCCACCGCGCGCGCCGGCGCCGCCTCGCAGCTGCAGGTCACTCCCACGGGGGAACGGCTCCTCGCGGATGCCGCGACGCGACTGGCCGCGCTCGATGAGGAGTTCGCGGTGCGGCATCCCGCGCTCGCGGAGGGTCTGCGAGCCCATCTCGCGGACGTGATGGGCTCGCGCGACGAGGACTGACTCCATACCTTTAGTTAAACTAAAGGTATGGAGAACATCCTTCTGGCCGCGCACGTGCTCGCCGGCATCCTCTTCGTCGGACCGGTCGCGGTCACCACGAGCCTCTTCCCGCGGTTCGCGCTCCCGGCCGCCGCGAGCGCTGAATCCTCGGGGCTCCCCGTGGCCCGCGTGCTGCACCGGATCACCCGCACCTACGGGATCCTCGCGCTCGTCGTGCCGGTCGTCGGTCTCGGGCTCGCCGCGGTGCAGGGGCGGCTCGGTGAGATCTGGATCACGATCGCGATGGTCCTCACCGCGATCGCCGGGGGACTGCTCGCGCTGCGCATCGTCCCTGCGCAGCGCGACGCGCTCGATGCAGCGCTCGAGCCGTCCGGCGCTCGCACACTGCGGATGCTGACCGGCCTGTTCAACCTGCTGTGGGCGGTCGTCGTGGTGCTCATGGTCGTCCGCCCGGGTGCCGGATGAGGCCGGTGCTGCGGGTGCTCGAGGTGCTGTCGGTGCTCGAGCTCGCCAGCATCCTGATCCTGCTCGTGAATCTCGCCACGGTGCACGTCGACGGCGTCGCCTCGGTTCTCGGGCCGGTGCACGGCGCGCTGTTCCTCGCGGTCGCGGTCACCGCGCTGCTCGCGCGCGGGCTCCTGGCGCGAACCCGATGGATGGCGCTGATCCCCGTGGCCGGCGGCATCCTCACGCTCATCAACGTGCGCAGGGAGGCGCGTCGGTGAGCCTCCGTCGCTTCTTCCGCAGGCCGCGGGCGGTCACCGCGGTCGAGGCGATGCGGCTGATCGAGGAGGGGGCTGTCGTCGTCGATGTGCGACGCGAGCAGGACTGGCGGCGCCAGCACATCCCGGATGCCGTGCACATCCCGCTCGGCGAGCTCGAGGCGCGTGCCGGCGAACTGCCCGACGACGCGCTGCTCATCGCGTTCTGCACGGGCGGGCTGCTCTCGAGCGGAGCCGCAAACCTGCTCTCGGAGCTCGGCTTCGACGCCGCGCACCTGGGTCGCGGGCTCATCGAGTGGAGATCCGCCGGCGGAGAGCTCGTCTCGGGCTGAGGCCGTCGCTCGACGGAGGAGATCTGCCGTGCGGAGGCCGCTGTCGCCGACGGCATCCTCCGCAGTGCAGATCTCCTCCGAACCGCGAGCCGACTCAGTCGGTCGTGAGCAGCACCTTCGTCGCGCGGCGCTCGTCCATCGCACGGTAGCCCTCGGCGGCCTGGTCGAGCGGCAGCGTGAGGTCGAACACGGCTCCCGGGTCGATCTCGCGCTCCCAGATCAGGCGGATCAGCTCGGGCAGGTAGTCGCGCACGGGTGCGGGTCCGCCGTGCAGATGCACGCTCGAGAAGAAGAGTCCGAGCCCGTCGAGCGACACGTCGTGCGAGACGCCGACGAAGCCGATGTGCCCGCCAGGACGGGTCGCCTGGATGGCCTGATCCATCGACTCCTGGGTGCCGACGGCCTCGATCGTGCTGTGCGCACCGAGCCCGTTCGTGAGCTCCTTGATACGCGCGACTCCGGCCTCGCCGCGCTCCTCGACGATGTCGGTCGCGCCGAAACGGCGGGCCAGCTCCTGACGGTCTGCGTGCCGCGACATCGCGATGATGCGCTCGGCGCCCAGCTGCGAAGCGGCGAGGATGCCGAGCAGCCCGACCGCCCCGTCACCGACCACGGCGACCGTCTTGCCGGGGCCGGCCTCGGCGGCGAGCGCCGCGTACCAGCCGGTGCCCAGCACATCGGAGGCCGCGAGCAGCGAGGGGACGAGATCGGCGGGCGGCTCGCCGGGGGGCTTCACGAGGGGGCCGTCGGCGAGAGGGATGCGGGCGTACTGGGCCTGCGTGCCGACCGAGCCCATCATCACCTGGTGCACACAGCGCGACTGGTAGCCGGCGCGGCAGATCTCACAGGTGTTGTCCGAGGCGACGAAGGAGCCCACGACATGGTCGCCGGGTGCCAGGTCGTGCACGTCGGCGCCGATCGTCTCCACGACGCCGATGTACTCGTGTCCCATCTTCTGGCCGCCGGGATGCAGCGGCTCGAGGCCACGGTAGGGCCACAGATCCGACCCGCAGATGCAGGTCGCGGTGACGCGGATGATCGCGTCGGTCGGCTCGACGATGACGGGCATCTCGAGGTCTTCGGTCCGGACGTCTCCGGGGGCGTGCATGACGACTCCACGCATGGTGGGCGCTCCTTACTCAAGGGTGGATGAGACCGCTGCTGTCCAGCGTGCGCCTGTGCGCGCGAGCGCGGGAGTCCCTGCCGGACGGTGTACTGACAGGGCACCCCTTCGCGGTGGCGAGCGTTCTAGCCTGAGGACATGGACAACCGAGCAGAGGTACGCGAGTTCCTCATGACGCGCCGCGCGCGGCTGACCCCCGAGGACGTCGGTCTCACCTCGGGCGACAACCGCCGGGTCGCGGGTCTCCGCCGCAGCGAGGTCGCGATGCTCGCCGGCGTCAGTGTGGAGTACTACGCGAAGCTCGAACGCGGCGCGCTCGCCGGGGCATCGGCATCCGTCCTCGATGCGCTCTCGCGCGCCCTCGTGCTCGACGAGGCCGAACGCGCACATCTGCTCGACCTCGCCCGCGCCGCCGACGGGGTGCCGACGAGCGGTCGCGCTCGCCGCAGATCGGGCAGGCCGACCGCGGCGCGACCCAGCCTCGAATGGGCGATGGCGGCCATCACGGATGCCGTCGCGTTCGTGCGCGACGCCCACCAGAACCTGCTCGCCACGAACGATCTGGGACGGGCCTTCTACTCGCCGGTGATCGGCGACGGCGGGCGGATGCCGAACCTCGCACGCTTCCAGTTCCTCGACCCGGATGCGCGGGACTTCTACCCGGACTGGGATCTCTTCGCCTCGATGTGCGTGGGGATCATGCGTGCCGAGGCCGGGCGCGATCCGCATGACAAGGACATGCAGGATCTCGTTGGCGAGCTGTCGACGCGCAGCGAGACGTTCCGGCGGTTGTGGGCGGCGCACGACGTGCGCATCCACGGCAGCGGGACCAAGCGGTTCCAGCATCCGGTCGTCGGCGAACTGATCCTCGCGTACGAGGAGTTCGCGATCACGGCCGAACCAGGGCATGTGCTCATGGTCTACACGGCAGAGCCGGGGTCGCCCTCGGCCGAGCGGCTGCGGCTGCTCGCGTCATGGGCGGCCGAGCATCCGGCCGAGGCCGTCGTCGACTGACGGGGTTCGTGCGCGGGTCCCGCTACGCCTGCGGGAGGACAGGTCAACAGCACGAGATCATGACGGATGCCGCGAGATCGTCAGGATCTGGCGCGGTTGACCTGTTTTCGGGACTGGCGCGGTTGACCTGTTTTCGGGAGAGAGCCGCCGGGGACGAGCGATGCCTCAGCCGGCGTCCCTCAGGTCCGGTGTCTCAGGTCCGGCGTCTCAGGGCCGGCGTCTCTCAGGGCGCGACGGGGTAGTGGCTGCTGATCGCGATCCGGTTCCAGCTGTTGATGACCACCGTGAGCCAGGTGATCGCCGCGATCTGCTTCTCGTTCAGGATGCCCTCGACATCGATCCCGCGGTCGGGCAGCCGGCCGTGATCGCTCAGCAGGGTCACGCTCTCGGCGATCTGGAGGGCGGCCTGCTCCTCCGGCGTGAAGTACTGCGACTCCCACCATCCGGCGAGCACGGCCAGCCGGTCTGCGGTCTCCCCGTGCTTCACGGCATCCGCCGCGTGCATGCGCAGGCAGAACGCGCAGCCGTTCAACTGCGAGGCGCGCACCTTCACGAGCTCGACGAGCAGGGGCGAGAGTCCGGCATCCGTCCCGGCCGCCGCGGCCGCGCCGGCGAAGTCGAGCATGGCCTGGTACGGATCCGCGTAGACCTTGCCGATGTTCACGTGAGTCACGATGTCTCCTTCTCTGTGGAGGAGCGGATCTCGCGCCTCCACAGAGTTCGACGCCGCAGGTTCCGTGGGTGTGAGGTCACCCCGGGAAGTCGACTCCGGCGAGCCGTGCCGACAGGTCCCATGCCCGCGCGGCATCCGCTTCACTGCGCAGCGGGCGGTACAGCGACTGCTCCGCCGGGGCGCCGCCCACGCGCCCAGGCCCGCTCGGACCGAACTGGCGCCGCCCGGCATCGGGTGTCGTGGCTGCGAGCAGCGCGGGGAGGGCGGCGGTCTCGGGCGTGCCGACGAGCAGCCTGCGTGCGGATGCCCAGCGGATCATCCGCACGCCCAGCGTGTCCTGCGCACGCCCGAGCTCGGGCCTTGCCGATAGCAGGCTCGTCGGCGCGACTCCTGGATGCGAGAGGTTGCTGGAGATCCCCCAGCCGTGCTTCTCGCTGCGGCGATCGAGCTCGAGCGCGAACAGGCCGAACAGGATCTTCGAGTGCCGATACGCGCGCATGCCGTCGTAGCTGCGCTCCCAGTTCGGGTCGTCCCAGTTCACGACTCCGCGGCTGGCCGCCACGCTCACCTGCGACGTCACGCGCGCTCGCCCCTCACGCAGCAGCGGGAGCAGGTGCGCGACGAGGGCGACGTGTCCGAGATGGTTCGTGCCGAGCTGCACCTCGAAGCCGTCTCTCGTGGTCTGTCGCTCCGGCGGGGTCATGACGCCGGCGTTGTTGACGAGCAGGTGCAGGGGCGCACCGTCGCTGCGCATCGCGTCGCCGAACGCCGCGACGGATTCGAGTGACGACAGGTCGAGGGGGAGCGTGCGCACTGCGGCGGCCGGGGCCGCGCTGTGGATGGTGTCGATGGCGGCGGCGCCCTTGGCCGGGTTGCGCACCGGCAGCACGAGTTCGGCGCCGGCGCGAGCGAGACGGGTCGCGATGCGCAGGCCGATGCCGTCGCTGCCTCCCGTGACCACGGCGCGGATGCCGGAGAGGGACGGGATCTCGATGTCGATGTTCGAGCGGGTCATGGGTGCTCCTTCGTGTCGCGACCAGCCTGCCGTGCCGGCGCGACCCGTATCCAGGACATGCCATGCAGTGGATGCGGGATCACCGCGATGGCAGGATCAGAGCGACGAGAGGGGCGCGGATGACGAGCGACAGAGAGGCCCTCGCCGGGTTCCTCCGGACGAGGCGCGACAGCCTGCAGCCCGAGGACGTCGGGCTCGTACGCGGGGCGCGCCGACGCACCGAGGGGCTGCGCCGCGAAGAGGTCGCCGCCCTCAGCCACATGTCGGTCGACTACTACGCGCGCCTGGAGCGCGGCGACGGCCCGCTGCCCTCCGAGCAGATGCTGGCCGCGATCGCGCAGGGACTGCATCTCACGGTGGCCGAGCGCGACCATCTGTTCCGGCTCGCAGGGCACCAGCCGCCCGTGCGCGGCGGCTCTCACGAGCACATCAGTCCCGGGATGCTGCGCATCCTCGATCGTCTGCACGACACTCCTGCCGAGATCGTCACCGAGCTCGGCGAGACCCTGCGACAGACTCCGCTCGGGGTGGCTCTCACCGGCGACACGGCGTCGATCCGCGGACCCGAGCGGAGCATCGGATATCGCTGGTTCTCCGACCCTCGGTCGCGAGAGCTCTACGCCGAGGCCGACCACCCGTTCCTCTCGCGGCTGTGGGTGTCGGGGCTCCGCGAGGTCGCGGCTCGGCGAGGGCCCGATTCGCGTGCGGCCCGGTTCGCGGAGGACCTGCTCGTGCGCAGCGCGGAATTCCGTGCCCTGTGGGAGCTGCACGAGGTCGGCATCCGTCCGAACGAGGTCAAGCGGTTCCGGCATCCGCAGCTCGGTGAACTGGACCTGACGTGCCAGAGTCTCATCGACCCCGAGCAGTCGCAGGCGCTGCTGGTGTACACGGCGATCCCGGGGACCGAGAGCCACGACAAGCTGCAGCTGCTCTCGGCGCTCGGACCGCGCACGCTCGCCGTCTGACGGCGCCTGCGGCGACGCGTCGGGAGGAGATCTCGCACTCGGGCTGAGGTTCCTGGGGGATTTCTCCTCCCGAGCGTGCGAACTCCGCCCGAGTGCGGGGGAGAACGGATGCCGTTAGGGCGGATGCTCAGCCGCGGTGATCCTCATCCCGCACGACAGCGATGATCCCGGTCTGCGCGAGCGGCGCCGGCTCTATCGGGGTGCGCTGTGCGCGCCACCAGACGACGAAGCCCGCCGCGGTGAACAGCCCGTAGAACAGGTACATGAGCGCCGTGGCGTAGTTTCCCGAGCTGAAGAGCAGCGGCACACCGACCACATCGACGGCGATCCAGATGAGCCAGAACTCCGTCCAGCCCTTCGCCATGCCGTAGGTCGCCAGCAGCGAGCCGACGAACGTCCAGGCATCCGCCCACACCGGCTCCCATGAGCCGAGCGCCCGGAACAGGGGCGTCAGCGCGATCGTGCCGATCACGAGCACCAGCACGAGGCCGATGCGTGCACTCCACGGCGCCCAGGTCGGGCTCACCCGCCCGCCCGAGGCCTGTCGCCACCGCACCCAGCCGTAGACCACCACCGCGATGAACATGATCTGCCGTCCGGCCTGGCCGAGCAGGTGCGGCGTCTGATCCGAGCCCAGGATCGATCCGAGGAACACGGTGAGCAGCAGCACGTTGCCGACGATGCCGACCGGCCACGCCCAGATCTTGCGCCGCATGCCGCCGATCGCGCTCGCGAGCCCGAACGCGTTGCCGACGACCTCGCGCACGAGCAGCGTCTGCCCGCCGGGGAGCGTCCAGTACGAGTTGAAGGCGTCGACGAGCCACTGCAGGGCGTTCACGAGAGCCCCGGAACCGGGCGCTCGTCGAGCGTCAGCTGCAGCAGGGTGAGGTCGAGCCAGCGTCCGAACTTCGCCCCGACCTGCGGCAGACGACCGACCTCGACGAAGCCGAACCTCTCGTGCAGGGCGATCGACCCGGTGTTCCCGCTCTCGATCGCGGCGACCATGACGTGCACGTCCTGCGCGCGGGCGCGCTCGATGAGAGCGGTCATCAGCATCCGTCCGAGCCCGCGGCCGCGCTCGCCGTCGCGCACGTACACCGAGTGCTCGACCGTGTGGCGATAACCGCTGTAGGCACGCCAGTGTCCGAACGAGGCGTAGCCGAGTACAGCGTCGTCGTCATCGGTCGCGACGATCACCGGGAATCCCTCGCGCGAGCGCTCGGCCAGCCAGACGGCCCTGCTGTCGACGTCGACCGGCTCCTCGTGCCAGATCGCCGTGGTGTGCACGACGGCATGGTTGTGAATCGCGGTGATCGCTTCAAGATCGGCGATCGCGGCATCCCTGATGTGCACTCGGGTCTCCTGCATCCGCGCTCGGGCAAGCGCAACGCTGACGTTAGCAGGACGCGGAGCCGTGGGCGCGCGGGCACGATGCCGACTCGAACTGCCGTCGACTTCACGTGCACTCGGCGAGCGCACGGGACATTCACGTCAAGATGCCATGCACTCGACAGCAACCCGTGCACTCGCGGAACGCACGGCCCCCGCCGCATCACCGCCGCGGCTTGCCGCCCAGCGCCTCGCGCACGACGATCGCCTGACGCATGTCGGCCATGATCGGGTCGAAGAAGCGCTCGCGATATCGCGCCTCGCTCACCGCCGAGAACACGAACGGCAACGTCGCGATGAGCGACAGCAGGGTCGCGGCCTTGAGCAGGTTGACCGTGATCGGCAAGGTCGCCGAGCCGATCACCAGCTGTTCGACGGCCAATGGCTGCGATGCCGACCCCGGGCCGACCCACAACTCGACGACCCCGACCGGGATCGCGATGCTGCCGATCACGATGAGCAGCGCACCCAGCAGGGCCGCGAAGAACACCGCCTGCAGAAGCTGAGCGAACGTCAGCGCGAGCAGGATGTTCATCCGCTGCGGGGCGCGCAGCGGCAGACGATGAACGGATGCCGTGGCGCGATGCTCCGCCGGAGTGCCGATGAGCAGCGCTCGCCGCTGCTCATCGGTCGGCGTCTGCGCCTCGTCGTCGATCTCGGACGCGCTCACCCTCAGCACCACGATGCCGGCGAGCACGGCGACGACCAGACCCACCAGGGCGATCGATCCCCAGTGCAGCGCCGACGCCATCTGCCACACCTCGGCGGAGAAGAACGCGAAGACCACGAGCATGAGGATCACGGGCAGTGCGATCGATGCCATGTGCCCGATCGCCGAGGCGTTGCGCACGGCCAGTCGCGACGCCCAGGAGATCAGGGAGCCGCCGCCCATGCCGGTGACGAGGCAGCACAGTGCGATCACGAACAGCGTCTCGAACACGGGTCCGACGGTGGCGCGAGGCTGGGTCAGGTAGCCACCGACCATGAGCGCGGCCGCGCAGGCGACGATCACCACCGAGGCGACGGCCGTACCGATGCCCACCGGCAGTCGACGCAGCATCCATCGCACGATCAGGTAGCCGCCCCAGGCGAAGGCCGCCGAGATGATCAGGATCAACGCGACCACCGCGACGATGATCAGGTCGTCGTCGATCAGCGGGACCAGCGCATCCGTCACTTCATCGATGCCGTCGCCGAGCAGGAAGCCCGCCAGAGCCACCCACGTGACGAGCGGCGCGACGCGCCTGGGCAGATCGGTGAACCAGCGACGCAGCGGCACGAACGTCGGCAGACCCTGTTCGCGGAACCAGCGGTCGGCGTCGCGTACGGCGGAACGGGGCGCCCGGGCGGATGACATGCAGTGAGACTACGGCACGCTCACCGCGCGCCCGAGGCACCTCGCCAGTGCGACAGCTTGGCCGGATTGAGCACGATCCAGACCCGATCGACGAGCCCGTCGCTGACGCCGAAGTTCATCACCGAGACGACCTCGTCGTGCTCGTGGAACAGGAAGGCGAGTCCGTCGCCGGTCTCGATCTCCTCGGCCGACATGTGGGGGCGTTTCGCGGCGATGCCGAGCAGGAAACGTGCGACATGATCGGCTCCGCTGACGACGTTCCTCGCCGCGCGCACGACGCCACCGCCGTCGCTGTGCAGGTCGACGTCCGGCGCCAGCACGCGCAGCAGCTCGTCGACCGTGCCCGTCGTGCTCGCGCGCTGGAAGGCGCGAACCACCCGGTCGTGCTCCGCGCGCGGCACGACGGTGGTGCGGTTCTCGCGCACGTGCCGCCTCGCCGAGGTCGCCAGCTGCCGGACGGCCGCCGATGATCGACCGAGGATCTCGCCGATCTCGATGAACGGCACGTCGAAGATGTCGTGCAGCACGAAAGCCACCCGCTCGGCGGGTGTCATCGACTCGAGCACGACGAGCAACGCGGTCGAGACCGAGTCGTCGAGCGCGACCCGATCGAGCGGATCATCGAGTTCGACGGATGCCGGGGCGATGCGCTCGCCGCCGACGAACAGCTCGAGCGGCACCGGCTCGGGCAGCCACTGGCCGACGTACTGCTCGCGCCGGCGGCGGGCGGAGGTCAACAGGTCGAGCGAGATCCGACTGGCCACCGTCGTCAGCCAGGCTGCGGGGTTCAGGATGCCGTCGCGCTCGGCATCCGTCATCCGATACCAGCGCACGAACGCCTCCTGCACCACGTCTTCGGCATCGGCGAGCGTGCCCGTCATGCGGTAGGCGAGCGCGGTGAGGCGTCGGCGTTCCGGGAGGACGTCGAGCAGGCCGGCTTCTTCTGACATCTCTCGCAGACTACCGACCTCACATCCCGGCGTGCAGCATCGTCGACTCAGATGAAGGGTGCCGATCGCGCATCACTTCGTTCACCGCTGAGGAGAGGACGCCATGAGGATCGCCGTCGCAGGAGGAACCGGAACCGTAGGACGCCATGCCGTCGAGGCGGCGCGCGCCGCGGGGCACGAGGCGGTCGTGCTGTCGCGGGGGAGCGGTGTCGACGTGCTCACGGGCGCGGGTCTGGCAGGTGCGCTGGCCGGAGCGGATGCCGTGATCGACGTCACGAGCATCATGACGCTGTCCGAGAAGAAGGCGCGGCGGTTCTTCGAGACCGGCACCCGGAACCTGCTGGCCGCAGAGCAGGAGGCGGGTGTCGGCCATCACGTCGCACTGTCGATCGTGGGCATCGACGGCATCGACACGGCGTACTACGCGGCGAAGCTCGCGCAGGAGCGCGCGGTCGCGGCGGGATCGGTGCCGTTCACGATCGTGCGCGCGGCGCAGTTCCACGAGTTCGCGGGGCAGGTGCTCTCGCAGATCGGCGGACCCTTCGCGGTCGCGCCGCGGACGCTCATGCGCCCGGTCGCCGCCCGCGAGGTCGGCGCGCATCTGGTGCGGGTGGTCGAGGACGGCCCGGTCGGACGGGCGCAGGACATCGTGGGTCCGCGGGACGAGACGCTCGCGGATGTCACGCGGCGGCAGCTCGCCTTCGACGGCATCCGTCGCCGCGTGCTCGACGTGAAGCTGCCGGGGGCGTACGGCACGGGCCTCGCCTCCGGCGCGCTGCGGGGAGGACCGGATGCTCGACAGGGTGAGATCACGTTCGACGAGTGGCTCCGCAGCGACGACCACCGGGTGGCGTGAGGCTTCTGCTTCGCCCGGGTCGCTGTGTCTGCGAGTGCACGGGTTCTTGACGTCCACGTCCCGTGGGCTCTGTGAGTGCACGGGTTGTCGTCGAGTGCACGGCATCCTGACGCAGATTCCCCGTGCGCTCGCCGAGTGCACGTGAACTCGACGGCATCGCGAGGCGCTGACCTGCGAGGATCGGAGAGTGAGCGACGGGGGCGGGACGCGCGGAGAGCGGCGGCGGAGCATCCGTCGCTGGGCGATCATCGCGCTCGTCCTCGTCGTGATCGTGCTCGTCGCGGTCCCGTTCACGCACCGGCTCTTCCCGATCGAGACGCAGACGTCGTGCACGCTCACGAGCGGCTCGGAGCGTGACCACCGCTACCGCGGGGGTCCGGATCTCTTCCCCCGCATCGGTACCGACTGCGGGTCGTTCACAGCGGACGATGAGGTCGCCTGCACCGCCGACCCGTCGCGGACCGTGCGGATGCTCGCCGGGGTGACATTCGACCTGCGGGTGCAGGGGCCGCGCCTGCCGATGTTCTCGAACCCGACCGTCGTGTCGGCGCAGGTGTCGTCGGTGCAGCTGGTCCAGCCGCCTGACCTCCGTGACGATTGGTTCCCCGACAACGAGAACCTCAGGAAGCTGCGCGCGAGCATCTCGCCCGAGCACTATCGCGCGTGGGACTACGAGCAGCCGCCCTACGACCGGCAGTGCGATGCGTTCCGCACGGTCATGACGAGCGAGGGCGTGCTGATCATGACGATCTCGCAGGCCGATCAGACGCTCGAGGTTCCCGAGGGTGTGGTGCCGGTGTCACCGCTTCTGCCGTGCGACGACTGGTACTACTGCGAAGAGCACTAGGGCGTGTCTCCTAAATGGTGTAGCCAGGCGATGACGGCGTTGAGGACGACGGCGGCTCGGTAGACGATGGCGAGTTTGTCGTATCGCGTTGCCAGGCCTCGCCATTGCTTGAGTCGGCAGAAG
>NZ_JBJDRJ010000020.1:0-67440 GCF_044987415.1 Microbacterium sp. ZW T5_45
TACGAATCAGAGACCGAACGGCGAGCAGCACTACCCGCCTGGATGCACTTCTACAATCATCACAGGCGCCACTCCGCCATCGGAGCCCCACCCATCAGCAGGCTCAACAACCTGCCTGGACATCACAACTAGTCGCCCCAGAGGTTGTCGACAGTGGCGTCGTCGTCGGCTCTCTTAGCCATTTGGAAGCTCTCCGTTGCAACGCCGAGCGCGGTCAGTGCTGCGGCCAGCGGGGTGAAGCTGGACTCCGTGTAGAGATACTGGGGCAGGAACGGTTCAGACTGTCCTGTGTTGTACCCGTGTGTTGTGAGCACCTTCGTCAGTGCTCCTGTTCGGCCATAGAAGCGATTGAAAAGCGCGCTGTGAACATGGCGATTGTCTACCTTGCTGTAGCTCGTACCAAGCGGCCAATCGATCTCATCCGTCGCTGCAACGAACTGTCGGCCGAGGTCCTCCGCTGCTGTTTGGAGGTCGGCGCGGAGTTCAGCGATGCCTTCCTTGCCAAGGGCTTTCGTCACTTCCGGCTGTTCGAGTGCAATGCGCTTCGCGACCTCCGCCGCCCGTGCAGGCAGTTCTGAGGCGATCTGCGCGAGGCACACCCGTTTTTCTTGGTCGGCATTGTCGCGCGCAGCCGTTATAGCTTCGGTGGCTTGCTGTAGCGCGATCTTCGTGTCGTTCGTCATGGAGGCCATCGTAGGGACGTGGTCCGACATTGATGCCTCGTGGCGGCGCTCAGCCGGGTGTCGGCATGGGTCCGGTACGCAGTCATGGCAGAATGACCTGAAATTGGAGGGGTGAAACATTGCCTAAACGCACTATCGGCATGCAGACGATCCGGGTGCGTCCGGGCCGCAACCGCAAGAAGAACTTCGGAGACCTGTCGGATATCGATGGACAGGATCTACTTCACATTTTCCACGGCTGGGCAGTCTCGCTCCCGCCTGATGACCTCGTGGACCACCAACGTGGTCGGTACACGAAGATCACTCGCGTCACTCCTCGCGGGCGCAGCGTCTTGGTTGAGATCGAAGCAGGTTATTTCGGCACAGCGGGCCAGACCTTCGACGTGGCCACACACAATGTGTCTCACAGTCGGTCGGCCCGTGAGTCTGCAACAGTGATGACCAGGCTACTTTTCACCTCGCCGGAGAATGCCGAAGTTGGAGTCTTTACCTCGGAGCGCGAAGGCACGAGCGGTGGCGGGCCAGACCTCGTGAAGCGATTCCGCAGCGACCTCATCGCGCATTACCCCACTTATGCGTTTGACGTCGAGACGGTCATCGAATCTGATGCCTGGGCGCAGGGAGCTGATCTGCTGGCTGTTACCGCTGTGGCCTACTCAGTCCCAGTCGATCTTGCCAAGGGCGTCGTTGCGGTGCCGGTGCTCAAGGGGCAGCTCCATCAGCGCCTGGAGCCGGAGAAGGGACAGAAGGTCTTGCCTGCGGGCTTGCTGGCTGCGTTGCAGGACCGCAGGATTGAAGCATCAGACTTCATGGGCTTCCCCGACGGCCGTGAGATCGATGACACGTTCGTAACTGTGAGTCGAGACGGTCGGGAAAAGACCTATGCCCTGGACAAGGCGCGAGTGCCTTCGGTTCGTGTGGTGATCAGCGAAGACGGCGTGCCTCCTCTGACCGATCTGCCCTTCACCACCGAATGTCAGAACGAGGTGCGAGACTACTACCAAGGGATGGGGTTCTCATGGCAAGAGTCGTGGCGGAGCGGACAGTGGACGCAGGAACAACTCCAGGTAACGATGCCTCCAAGGGCATGATCTGGGACCATCTCGCGACGCTCAGGGGCGTGCGCGGTGGGTTCTTGTGGTGGCAGATCGTGGCTCAGTTCGGTTTGCCCATAGCGGTTGGGATTGTGGTCTGGCAGGCAGGATTCCGCATCACGATCATGGGAGACCTGATTGCCGGGTTCTCTGTGCTCGCGGGTTTCCTGTTCGGTTTGGTCATCTTCGTTTTCCAGCTTCGTCTTGGGATGACGGCCGACCCGCGCGTACAGAATAAAGCGCTGCTCCCGACCCTTGTCGATCAGACTTTCTCGAACGTGCTCTACGCGGTGCTGGTGTCGTTTGCGCTCATCGCCGCCACCGTGGCCGCAGCGGCTACTGAACCGCGTACTGAGCCGGTCATAGTGCCTGCTGCTGTGGCTGGAGGCTCTCCAAGCCTGGAGGCGGGCGTGGCACTCGGACTGGAGCCCTGGGTGTCAGGGGTCGTCATCGGCCTAGCCGTACATCTTCTTGCCGTCGTCGGCATGTGCCTCAGCCGTATGCGCAGGGCGTACATCGAACTCAAGAGCTAGGGGCGAAGCCGAGCAGGTCGCCGGCGTCAAGCGCCTGCTGGACGCTTGCCTGTCTCATGTTGGGCAGCCATTGCGAGCCGATCGTGCGGGGGCATCGGTCATGGCCCCACGACAGCTGAGGGCTAGTCTCGGGGCTTGCTGCAGTCCACCCCTGCCGGGGCTACGAACGTGCAGTCGTGCTTCGCCGCGTCGTAGTACTCCACGCCCTCCGGCAGCACCGGGCCAGGCTCACCGAAGGACGAGCGATAGTCGTTCGGGCACCCCTCGGTGCCTGAGCACTCGAAGCCCTCGGGGTACACGAGCCAGAGGCTGTAATCCTTGGCCCACGCGGGCAGCTCGGTCAGGTAGGTCGGGGTCGGCGTAGGGGCGACTGTAGGAGTGGACGTGGGCGCTGCTGCCGGTGCTGCCGTGGTGGCCGTGCACCCGGCCAGCGCAGCGACGGCAAGGACGAGTCCAGCGAGTGCCGGGACGAGTTTGGGTGTGCGGTGCATGATCAGCCTCCGGTGAATCCGTTTAGAACGACCTCGAACCCGGCTGCCCTGCATGCTTCGTAAAGGTCGGCACCGAACGCGGCTCCGCCAGGCTTGCCGAAGGTGACTCGTTCAACGCCCTGAGCTGGCGGCACTTCCGCCTTCACGGCTGCAAGGGCTTCGGCCACGGGGCCAGCGTCGGCGGATGGGACGTTGGCTAGCACACGCGACGCGAGGGCGTACCAGCCGTTCTTCTCCTGCTGTCCCATGCGGTCTTCGTTGAGCGCGACGTCCACATTGCCCAGGATGGTCACGACGTCACCGAACGCGGCACACGTCACCTCGTCTGGCGCTGCCGTGGTCACGGCTGACGCGGGTTCCGGTGCAGCACTGGCGGTCGGCTTCGGGGCTGTCGGGGTGGGGTCGGCTGCTGCTGGTGCCGTGGTGCTGCACCCGGCGAGCATGGTCGCGGTCAACGCGAGCGCGGCAAGGGCCGTGCTGAGCTTGGCTGTACGAGACATGACGCTGATCATAGGGACAGCACCAGTTGGTTGATGAGTCCTCGAATCTGCTCAGCTTCCTTGTGCGACACCCGGAAGCCGATGGCCTGCGACGAGGACGTGACCGACACGACCGTGTTGATCATCCCGTCGCGCTTGGTGGTGACACCAGTGATGGCCTTCATCGGGATCATTTCGGTGCCTGCTTTGCCGTTCTTCACGCCTGTTACCAGCAGCGAGGCACCACCAGTCAGCACGCCTGCCGTCAGCTTGCCGCCGGACACGCCGCGCGCCAGCTTCCACTCGATGCGATCCCGGTAGATTTGCACATCGGCGTTCTTGCCGTTGACGTGCGACTTGAACGACATGAGCGACCCATCGGCAGCGTAGGTCGTCGCCTCGTCGGATGCTGTGGCCAGGGTGGGCGGAGTTGGCGGTGGGGGAGGGGTCGGCTGTTTCTGTCGGTGCTGATCTGTCCAGGCGGCTCCGTCCCAGTACGTCTCCCAGTCGTCGCCGTTCGGATACCACCCTGCTGACATGCTCATTGCGGCTGCCTCTTCCTTCACTGATGTGACTCATAGTCCGTGGACTCATTGGCAGCATAGCGCGAGCGTTGAAGGATGCCCGTCCCACCCCACAGAGCCGCGTTCGGTGCGCGCGTCCGTGAACTCAGGACTGGGCACGGCTGGTCGCAGGAGGACTTCGCCCACCGTGCAGGACTCGACCGCACCTATGTGTCGGGCATTGAGCGGGGCACACGGAACCCCACGCTGGACATCATTCACCGACTGGCTCAGGCGCTTGAAGTGCCTGTTGCTGCGCTCTTCGCGACGCGGATCTAATCCCAGTAGATTGTCCACATGCTGTCCACCCCTGAGTCCGCTGCGCTCACGATGAGTGTGCAGACATTCATGGATTCGCCTTTCTTTGTGGGTGTGCTGACTCTGGCCGGTGTCGCGCTTGGTGCCTGGTTGAGCTACGTCTTCAACCGTCGGCACGAGGACCGAAAAGCTGCACGAGAGGACGCCCAGAGATGGGACCAGAATGTCCTCAACCACACCTCAGCCGTAATCACGCTCACGAGGCAACTGCGCTCAGCCGCGAGCGACTACTTCGGCGCGGAGCAGGTTCAGCTCGATATCCTCCTCGATCAACAGTTGCGGGGCGAAGCCATCGACGCGCCGACGATTGCTCAACCGGCGCTGCGTATCTTCTCTGATACGTTCGACGCTTTCACTCAAGAGTGCGACCAGCTCGCCCTCGTCGCGCCGACGTCTGTGCGTGAGGCTGTTCAGAGCCATTGGGAATTCGCTGCGGCTTTGATGAGGGCCAACCCCGCGGAAGATACCTTCACACCTGCTCATGACCTGGCGTCGTCGGCTGATGTGCTCGCTACCTCAGTGCGGCAGTACTTTGGCATCGAATCCATCGATCAGCGCTAAGCTGCGTGCGTTCTCGTATCCGTGGACGGCGCCGAAGTCAGCCACGCATTCGGCGACCGATGCGGCCTCTTAGCTTGAATGGCCCCCTTCCGGCAAGGTGGAGCGTGGTGCTGTCTGTCGGGTCGGGCCGTGCACGGGGCTGGGGGTAGCGCGCTGCATGTCCTCCCACGCGTCGCTCTGGCGTCCGTTGCGGACCTAACGCGGCTGGTGGGGCATGGTGTGGCGTCCCTGGTGCGCAAGAGACCCCCAGGCGTGTGCCCAGGGGCCTCCGTGGTGGCGCAGCAAGCCGTTAGGCCGTGGCACCGCCGTCACGTCGGGCGCGGACGCGTGCAGTTCGCGCTGGTCCCTGGAAGACTTCATTTAATACCTCGTCCATGAGCGCGAGCACGTCGTCCACATCGAGCTGTGCCGGGCTGTCCTCAATGTCACCGTGGGCCATGTCATTACCCAGGTGCCGAATCTCGTGCGCTGCGTCCTTCGTGCTGTGTCGAACAAGACCTTGGGATGCAAGTTCGTCGATCTTCGAGACGAGTCGGCCCGAGGTAATGCCCTTCGCCTTCGCGGTCGCCTCCACGACCGTGCGCGCCATCAGGATCGAAGCCATGCGAGCGCCGATGCTCGCACAGGCGTGAGCCTCGCTTGCTGCCTCTGCGATATGTGACGGGACGTCGTCGAATCGTGGCGCTTCGCCGGCTCTCGGCACCCAGGTGATGTTCTCGTCAGCGGTCTGTTCGAGGTTCGTAGTGGACTGCGACGAGGACGAGTAGTACTCAGTCGCATAGCCAAGGCTCGCTCGCTGGCAGTGGTCGCAGACTGCGACGCCCTGTAGCAGTTTGATCGTGGAGTACGTTCCGTTCTCGTGATTCTCTCGATACGTCATCGTCTCCGCCCATTTAGGCGTCAGGTGTACGTATCGTCGGCAGTATGCACAGTGAGCGGAGGCCATAGCGTCATTCTGACATCTGGGACCGACACACGTCCTCACGCGAGGGATCACGCTGTGAGCACCGCCGTCTGCTGTTGTGCGGCGATGAGGCGACGATGGACCTTGCAGACGGAGTTCTCCGTCCAGTGATGGCCGGTAGCCGTGGTGAGGCCTTCCGCGTTCAGGACGTCAGCGGTGGCGGCGAGCGTGCGTGTTGTTCGCAGCGCCAGCAGGCGTGCACCGGTCGCTTCGGGCAGCACCGATACTCGCCCCATGTGTCGGCCCTGACGCTTCGCGGCCTGCATGGCGGCGCTGGTGCGCTCACCGATCACGCGACGCTCCCACTGGGCCACCGACATCATCACGTTGGCTACAAGCTCGCCGGTCGGGGTGCTGGTGTCCACGCCCAGGTCAATCGCCACGAGTGCCCACTTGCGCGAGCGGGCCAGTTCCAGCACACTCGCGAAGTCGGCCACGCTGCGGCTGAGCCGGTCGAGCTTGGCGACCACGATGCCGTCAACGTCGCGGCGCTTGGGTGCCGTGTGCAGCCGTGTGAGCGCGGCCTGTAGCTGGGGGCGTGCCAACGACTTCGCGCTGAGCCCTGCATCCTCGTACCAGACCACGTCCCAGCCGTGGCCATCGGCGTAGCGCTGAATGGTGTCGCGCTGAGCGTCCAGCCCCAGACCGCTGCTGGCCTGCTCTTCAGTGGACACGCGTAGATAGCCGATCATGGTGAGCCGGAAGCTGTGCTCGTCGCCCGTCATCGCCACACCTTCCTGCGGATCGAAGATTTGTTCGAATAAACCATGCCTCAAGGGGACCCTTTAGGCCAAGGGGCAGTCGTCGGTCCGGGCGTGTTGCGCGCTGCTGCTGGTACAACTGCGCCCCCTTGGTGACACCACCAACCACAGAGATCGTCACGCAAGGGGGCACAGGTCTTGTGCGCAGCGCCCCCACCGACGGAGAGAAGGATCGGCAGGGGCGCTGGCCGCTGGGTTACCGAAGCCCAGCGAGGGTGAGGGGCTGAAAGGAGGAAAGCACCCCTCACCCGGTCATGTGGTCAGTCGAGCGGTGCCGAGTAGGTCGCGCTGTTGCTGAGGTTGAACGTGCCCGAGGTCGTGTTGTCCTCGACCCAAGTCAGTGCCTCGGCCACGCCAGCCGTGGACGGGAACGCATCCTTCCAGGCCTCGGCCACGTCCAGCCAGACCTTGGCGCGGGCACGGGTGCCGATGGCGTGTGCCATCTCATCGTCACCGTTGTTGAGCGCGTCCTGCAGCACAGCCATCGCCTCGCGCTTGTCATCGACCTTGCGTGCGCGGTCGCTGGCGTCACGGCGCAGCATGATGCTGTTCGCGTCGGTCGCCTGCTTGCCCCGAAGCTCGGTCTCGATGCTGGACTTCAGGTTGCTGATGTATGCCTCCTGCTCGTCCCTGATGGACTTGAGCTGCTCGGTCACGGCCCGCTTCAGCTCGGCCTGGTCGGCGATCTTGGCGGCATCGGACAGACGGTCGTCCTGGCGGATGGCGTTGCTCTTGACGTGGTACGCCTGCTTGATGGCGTTGGCGCGGTCGTGGAAGCCCTCGATCTTGCCGGTGAGCTCGTTCTGGACGCTGAGTGGGGTGTGCTTGATAGCCATGATGTTGATTCCTTCTGTTCGGTGATGGGTGGTTGCCAGGTAGACCGCCTGGCGCGGTGTCTTGGGTGCGGGGTAGGGCGCTACTCGTCCGGAGCGTCCGGCTGATCGTCCTGGAGCGCGCTGCTGGCGCTGGCCGGGGCACTGGGCGGGGGTGCGGCCTCTGCGGACGGCACAGGACGCGCCTTGCGCCTGCCGTAGTTGCCGTACTGGTGCCCCGCCCAGAATCCGCACTTCACGTTCGCTGCATCGGCGAACGCCTCGCACAGGTCGGACACCAGGCACCGGGCGCACAGCGCAGCGCATTCAGCGCGGGCGCTTTCGCCCAGCCCGTCAGCCGTGAACAGGTCGTTCCCGTCGCACGGTGGCTCGTAGTCCTGCAACGCGTCATCGAGCGCAGCCCATGCGGCCTCTTCGGCAGTCACGGTGCGGCCCTGTCCCACGGTCGCTGTCGTACCGGGCGCTCCGGGGGCGTGCCTTCCTCGTCGGGCAGCACGGCGCGATAGCCCCGCACGGTGAAGACCGTCCACACGTTCGGCACGACCTCGGTCTTGCGGGTGACGTTCACCACGTGGATGAGGCCCGCCTGCCGTGCGTGGTAGGTCAGCGCCTTGACCATCTGATGACTGAGGCCGGTAGCGTCGATCAGCTCGTCGCGGGTGCAGTCGCCTGCGGTCAGCAGCGCCCAGACTTCACCCCACGCTTCGCGCAGGTCGGAGTAGCGGTCGCCAGCCTCACCGAGCACGACAGCCCGGTACGGGTTCACCTCGGGTGCCTTCGCGGTGGTCATGATGCGATTCCTTCCTTGTGATGCTGGGGTGCAGCCGGGGCGTCGGTAGGCGGGGTGCGGGGTACGAGCAGGCTCGGCACGATGACGACGCCCGCCATGTCGCGCTCGACCTTGATCCAGGACGGGATGCCGTCTGCGTCCTCGGTCACGGTCACCTGCTCGACCTCGACCGTCCGCCCGTTCAGGGCTTCAATGTCCTCGTTCACGACGGGGGTTCCTTTCAACTCATCTCGGTGCTGCTGCCAGCCGTGCGGACTGGCGAGGTTGCGCGTCTCTCGGCGCTGCACACGTTGCGGTGCGCGGTGTGTCCTCCTGCATGGCGTTGGACGTCGCCACACAGCCGGTGAGGTTGGGTCACGTCGCATTGGGCACGCCCGCAGCCGGATGGAGGGTGAACGACTCGGGGTCGATGTCGCCGAGCGCGACGATGGTGTCGTCGTCCAGGGCGAGTGCCGGAGTGCCGTCAGGCCCGCCGTAGTAGCCGATGCCCATGACGACGCCCATGTGGATGACGTTCACGCCCAACTCGTACGACGCCTGCACGACGCTGTCAGTGCACTCGAGGGGTCGTGCTCCATCGCGCAGACGGAACAGCACTTCGTCACTGGGGCGGATGGTGACTTGGTCTTGATCGGTGCTCTTGCTCATGATGTGAAAACCTTTCGTGGGGGTAGCACCCTGGGGGTGGTGGAGATGAGTGCCCCCGTGTAGCAACCACCCCCCCACCCCCTCCTCTTTAGGGAGGGGTGGTGGTGGTGCTGGCCGGGGTGGTGGGGGTTAGGAAGGCGGGAGCGAATACCAGTTCGGCTTCCCTTCGCCTTCCGAACGCAGCACCACACGTCCGGTCTTCACGACCTGGCGCAGCGGGTCTGCCGACCTGCCGTTACCGCCGAATCCGGTCAGGCCCGCCTTCTCGATCTGTCCCGTGTTGCGCTCGCCGGGTTCGTGCTTCAGGGTCTCGCCGGCCTTCACGGCTTTCAGGTCGTCTTCAAGCGCCTTGGTGAGCCATACCACCAGCCGGTCGAAGAGCACAGACTTGCTCTCTTCCCCGACGTCGGTCTTGAACTCCAGCCGCTTGAAGGCGTCCATCAGAACCACGCCGCGCGGCACATGCACGTCGCGGCCGAGCGCCTGAAAGTAGTGCGGCAGCTCGGGGTCGTTGGGGTCCTCCATGGTGCCGTTCCACATGGCGTCGGGCCAGGTTTCCAGGCGGCTGTCACCCACGGCGCGCTGTGCCCCGTGGCCGTGGTGGTGCGCGATGAAGCCCTCGCGGATGTCCGCCTCTACCTTGAGCGCTGCGAACGCCTGCAACAGCGGGCCGACCTCGTTGGCCTCCTTGATGCCGAGCGCGTCAAGCACAGGCCGCAGCGGGTCAATGATCAGCACTTCGGCGCCGGTGGCCTTGATCATCTGCGCCCAGCGTGCGCGCGTCCTGTCGTCCAGGATGTTGAACGTCGCAGCCTGCCCGCGCAGCGGCCACACCGACAGGTTCCGCGTGTTCTTGATCCCTTGCGTCTTCAGCCAGTGCTGAAGCATCAGCTCCGTCATCTCGAAGTCGAGCAGGACTACCTTGCGGGCCTCAGTGACTTCGAAGCAGCCCATGAACGGGTCGCCGTCCACCAGCGAGCGGATCAAGTTGCCGACCATCGTCGTCTTGCCGTACTTGCGCGGGGCCGACAGCAGCGCGTTACCGTCGGTAGGCAGCAGCTTGTCGATCAGGAATTTGGTGCCAGGGATCCGACGCCGCAGGAACCTGTCCAGCCGTACCGGCTTCGGGATGACAAGCGACCCGGCCTTCTTCGCGGCGACCCGTTGCTTGGCCTCCTCGCTGATTTCCAGCATCCGCACCTTGTAGCGAATGTCGTCTTCGCGATCCTTGCGGAGTGCGATCCGCGTCACCTTGGCGTCGTCCTCGGGAGACAGCGCGCCGTCCTCATCCGCGGCAGCCGGTGCCTGGGGCTTCTCCACCTCGGACATGTCCAGGATGATCGTCTTGGCCTTGCGGGCGGTCATGATGATGCCTTTCGCACGGACTCGACGATGCGTCGGGCCTCGTATGGGTCGAAGCCGATGTCTTCGGCTGCTTCGATGAGCTTGTTGATCTGG
This sequence comes from Microbacterium sp. ZW T5_45, assembly GCF_044987415.1. Classification (NCBI taxonomy): domain Bacteria; kingdom Bacillati; phylum Actinomycetota; class Actinomycetes; order Micrococcales; family Microbacteriaceae; genus Microbacterium; species Microbacterium sp. ZW T5_45. The sequence continues at coordinate 10,177 of NZ_JBJDRJ010000020.1, forward strand.
CGCTCGGGCGCGTTCTGCCGCATGGCCTCGCGCACCGCCCAGTGATAGGCGTTGTGCCGCTGCCCCTTCGGCTGAGAGCGCACATAGCTGATGAGCCCGCCGACGTTGGCCCCGCGCCCATCCGGCCGGGATTGGGGCTGCTGCTCCTTCGGCTTGATGAGCGCCGCGACCTCCAGCGGCAGCCGTGCCACGGGCAGTTCGTCGCCCCAGTGGTAGCGCTTGCCGGTGTCCGGGTGCAGGCTCGGCGGCATGACCACCTGACGCCCGCTTCCCAGCACGTCGACGCCTTCGGGCATGCGCACCTGGGTCACCTTGGGGAACGGGCGGAGGTAGTGCAGGTGCACCGATCCGTCGCCCCGGCCCGACACGATAGACAGCGTGGGCGGCATCTCCACCCCGGCGAGGTCTTCAAGTGCTGCCAGGCTGCCGCCGTTGTGCGGGTCGATGTCGATCACGATGTGGTTGTCCGGGATCACCGCGCCCATGTTCCAGTCCTGCTCGGCCCACCAGTCGCGAATCGTGTCCTCGTCGGTTGTGGCCCGGTTCACCCAATCGGTGAGGAAGGGCTTCTTGCCGTTCAGCGGCAGCACGCGCCAGCCCGCGCGGGCCAGCCGCAGCGCAGCACTCACCGTGACAGTCATGAGTCGGCCCCCTCGCGGCAGGCGCGCTCGAACAGGGCTTCTTCAAGCTGGTCGTCGTCCCACTCGACGGTTCCCTGAAGACGGGGCAGCGAGTCGGGTTCGAACACGAGCACGTCGGGGTGCAGTTCATGCAGGAAGTTGCCCTTGAAGGCCTCGTCCAGCGCCCGATCCATCTCGGCACGGGTCGCGAAGGTGTAGACGGCGATCTCGGGTTCATCACGAGTGCCGGTGAGCACGGCGTAGCCGTACTGCTGATCTGCACCAGGCGCAATGAGCACCGCGTGAGTCGCCTGCGACAACTGCTGCCCGGCGATGGAGTGGTTGGTGTCGAACGGCGCGCTCATCGTGCACCGCCGGAGCGCAGCAGCGACGACAGCCGGTGAATCTGCTGGGTGGACAGCGGAGGCGCTACTGCAAGCGCCTTCTCGATTGCGACCTCGATGCGGGCGGCTGCATGGTCGCGGCGGGCGTCAGCTTCGGCTTGCGGGTCACCCGCTAGGGCAGCCCGAGCGATAACACTCGATGTTGACTGGAGCTTGGACATGGTGAAGATACCCCTTCGGGCTCTTCTCGACATGACCTCGCGAGAGTAGTTGGCTCCAGATAGCGCTAACGAGTGATTTAGTTACAGATGAGGAGTCAGGCTGCCGAGTAGCGCGGACGCCAGTCGCGGCGCACGGCTTGGGCGACGTCCGGCGTGCTCACCCCGTGGCGACACCAGACGCTGAGCGGGCTGGGAGTATCCCAGTCATCAACGTTGCGGGCCTCCAAGATGGAGTCGTGTCGGCGGGTCTCTGTGACTACCTTGTACCAGGGGTCACGGTTCTCTGCCGGGACGAGCAACCATCCATCCTCGGTGTGCCAAGCGCGCACCAGCGTGCATCGGCACCCGCCGCGAACGACCACGTCTGGGTCGCCCTTGGTGGCGGGGTCCGAAGACCACTGGGTTGCGTCCTGGCTTCTCATGCTGGAGACAGCTTGCCTCTCCGCGGCAGCCGTCGCAACCGGAATGTGTGCCCACCAACGACAAAAATCCCAGGCCAGCAGACAAATAAATTTGCCCCCACGTCCCGGCGTGTTGCGCGTGTTTGGGCCATACCCGGCAGCCCCAGCCCGCGCGGCGAGCGCTCGGCATTATCCGGAAGGGTGCCCTTTAGGCTTTCAGCTACGCCACACGATACGGATCAGATCGGGGTCGAACGTCTTGCCGCTGCCCTGTGGCTCGATGACTACCGTTGCCAGTGCGTCGATGATGGCCCGCTTGCTGTCAATGTGCAGCCCCGCCCATGTCTGCCGCGCCAGCGGCCCCACAGCGTCCACCGGAACCCGCGCAGGCATCGACTCAGCAACGATGCGCTCGTGCGTGGTGCGGTCATTGCGCAGGCGCTCGGTGATGCGCCGTAGCTGGTCGCCGGTGAGCACTCCCTCGGCAAACTGATCGGCAGCCGTGGCAAGCCTGGCGTCAATCGTCTCGATGGCGTCACGCGCTACCTGTGCAGCGCCCTCGTCGCCCTGGCTGAACAACTGTGCGGTGTCTGGTTGCTCAAGGCGGCGCAAAATGACCTCCGTCACGAACTCGTCCACAGGCTCCTGAATGCGGCGCACCTTGTGGCATGTGCCGCAGGCATACGCGGCCTTGACTGGCTTGGACTTCTGCCCCGGCTTTGGTTTCCACCCTGGTATCCGCTTCATGCGACCGCCCAGCGTGTCGCCGCACCGACCGCACTTCGCCAGACCTGACAGCAGGTGCACCGGAGTGCGTCCGCCCGTGCCCTGTGCCCGGTTCGGGTCGGTGAGTAGCGCTTCAATCCGTGCATGCGTGTCTTCGTCGATGATGGGCGGGTGCAGCTCGGGGTTGAAAGTCCCAACCACCTTGCCCCGATGCGTGCGCAGTCCGGCCAGAGACGGACGGCGGATCATCTGCCGCAGCGTGATGCCCTGCCAGGGGATAGGCGGGGGAGCAGCAAGGTCTTGTCGTTCGGCCTTGCGGGCCTGCTCGCCTGTGCGTGGTGACGCGATGCCACGGGCGTTGAAGTCGGTAGCGATGGAGCGCAGCGAGTCGCCGTCCAGTATGCGGCGCGCGGCCTCGCGGATGACGGCAGCCTCAGCCTCCACCACAACATCACGCCCAGTCTCGCGGCGGTAGCCGTAGCCAGGCCGCGCAGTGGGTGCGCCCTCGGCAGCCCGTGCATCGGATGCGGCCCGCTGCCGTCGTGCTTTGCGCCGTGACTCAATGCGGCCCATCGCGGCGCGCACCGTGGACATGAACTCGCCCGAGTCGGTGGCCGGGTCAACGTAGCCGTCACGCCCGGTGTCCCACACCACCCCGGCAACCTCGCACGCGGCATGCAGCTCTAGCTTCTCTTCAACGTTGCGGGCCAGACGCTCTTCCTCGGTCGCCACGATCACGGCGAACGCGCCCGTCTCTGCATCGGCCAACATGCGCTCAAAGTCGGGACGTTCCTTGTGGCCCAGGGCGCTGATGCCGTCATCGGTGTAGCGCGCCACGATGCGATAGCCCCGTGCAGCGGCATGCTGCTCGTTCTGGGTGTGCTGGTCGGCTACCTTGTCGCGCTCGACCTTCTGCGAAATGCGTGCATAGCTGGCTGCTGGGATGAGCTCCATGCCAAAAGGTTACTATCCCATACTGTGTCCGCTCGTCTTCCTGATCCTGCCCCTGTCGGTGCTCTTCGCGATCTATCCGGGGCTCTTCATCCTGCGACTCGGCATCGGCTGAGTGCTCCACGAAAGGACGATCATGACGACACTGCGACGAGGATGGCGTACGGCCATCGCGCACGGCCGCGGCCTCATCGACGACGATCGCGGCGACGTACCGGGGTGGGTCTTGGTGACCCTGATGACAGCCGGGTTGGTGGTCCTGATCTGGGCCGTTGCCGGGCCTGCGCTCACCGCGCTGTTCGAACAGGCCATCCAGCGGGTGTCCGGCATCTGACATGGTCGCCCGCGGCGAGGACGATGAGGATCGGGGCTCGAGCCCGGTCGAGTTCGTGCTCGTCGGCGCGCTGCTCACGATCCTCACCCTCGCCGTGCTGCAGCTCGCTGTGGGCGTGTATGTCACCAACGTCGTGCACGATGCCGCCGTGGAAGGTGCGTACTACGCGGCCCTCGCGGATACCACCGCTGAGGAAGGCGTCGAACGCACGCGGCTGGTGATCACGCGTTCCGTAGGGGCATCCTTCGCCGAGGAGGTCACCGCGACGGAGCAGGATGCCGGGGGACAGCGGGTGATCGAAGTCCAGGTTCGGACGACCCTGCCGCTGATCGGACTGCTCGGCATCTCGCAGGGGCTGGAGGTGAGCGCACGTGCACCGGTGGAGACTCTGGGTGAGGAATGACGACGGTTCGGCCGCTCTGGAGTTCATCACGGTCGGGCTCATCATGCTCGTACCGCTCGTCTACCTCGTCGTGACCCTCGGAATCATCCAACGCCAGTCGCTCGGCGTCGAGGCGGCCGCCCGCCATACGGCTCGCGCGATCTCGCAGGCTCCGGATGCCGCGACCGCGCTGCAGCGCAGCGACACGATCCTCGCGAACATCGTCGACGAGTACGGGCTCGACCCCGACACCGTCGAAGTGTCACTCTCGTGCGAACCGCGCGACGCCGACTGTCCGTCGGCGGGGACGATCGTCAGCATCACCATCCGTGCGCATGTCGCCCTGCCTCTGGTGCCGCCCGTCCTCGGACTCGACACCTCGACCGCGATCCCCGTCGAAGCCTCCGCCGTCCAGAAGATCTCGCGACTGTGGGGACAAGAGTGACACGCGTCGACAGTAGGAACGACGACAGTCGGAACGACGACGGCAGGAACGACGACGGCAGGAACGACGACGGCAGCGTGCTCCTGCTCGTCCTCGGCTACGCGCTGCTGGCCGTCGCAGTGATCTTCGTCTGTGTCTGCGCGACCGATCTGTACCTTGCTCAGAAGCGACTCGACTCACTCGCCGATTCCGCCGCGCTCGCCGGAGCCGACGGCTTCATCCTCGTCGTCGATGACAGCAGCGCCCGCGCGGAACTCAGCGATGGCGGCATCCGAGAGCAGGTCGACGCGATTCTCGCGGCTCGGGCGTCGGATGCTCGCGTCGTGAGTGCGGGCACCCCGGACGGGGTCTCGGCCCGGGTGACACTCGCCGGTTCCTGGCATCCGCCGCTGTTGTCGATGTTCGTTCCCGACGGGGTCGAGCTCGAAGCGACCGGCACCAGCCGCACCGCGTTGCGCTGACCGGATCGTTACCGTTGACCCCCTCACGGGGTCATCGGCATCCAATATCGGCGAATGAGTGCTGGACAAAGGTCGAGACGGATATATTGCGGCGAAAGGGAGGGGACCCTCATGAACTCACCGCGCCGTCGTCTCGGTGTTCGTCGCACATGGCAGCTCCTGCTCGCGTTCCTCTCGAGCGCGGCACTCATCCTCGCCGGCGTCGGCGCATCGACGATCGCTGCGGCCGACGATCCGGCGACCGGGACGATCACCATCACCAAGGTGCTCGATGACCCCCAGAACCTCGTGAGTCCGGACTACGTGTTCACCGGAACTTGGCGGTACTGCACCACCGGAGGGCCGCAGGGCGGTGGAACATGGAGTGCTCGCGCGGGCGAGACCTGGACCTCGGGCCCGATCCTTGCCGACGCGGGGGTGTGCGTCGAGGAGGACGACTCGAACGGCACAGCGGTCCCCGGAGGCTCCCTGTGGACGTACGACGTCACCGTCGAAGGCGACACCGGAATGGTCTACGCAGGGGAGACCACGAGGTACACCGTTCGCAACCGGTACCAGCCGCTGCCGGAAGAACCCCAGCCGTTGTGGGGCTGGTTCGACATCACGAAGAACCTCGTCGACCCGGACGGGCTTGCGGATCCGGATGCCGTGTACTCGGGAACGTACTCCTACCCCGAGGGATTCGACCAGCAGACCGGTGCGTGGTACCCCGCGGCGACCGGCGACTGGTCGCTGCGCGCGGGGGAGACCTCGTCGTGGTTCCTGGTGCCGGCAGGTGCCACCGTCACGCTCGCGGAGAACGTTCCCGTCGCCGTCGACGGAGCGACCTGGACGACTGCCGTTCCGCCGCCCTTCACGGTGCCGAACTGGCCGATCACGTCGGTGGGCGTCACGAACACGCTCACGAAGGATGCCGCTCCTGAGCCGCTGACCGGCTCGATCAGCGTCACCAAGATCGTGGACGACACGCAGAACCTGACCGACCCGGACTTCGTCTACACGGGGACCTGGCGTTACTGCTCGACGGGAGCCCCGGCCGGCGGCGGCACCTGGAGCGCGCGAGCGAACGAGACCTGGACGTTCTCGCCGGTGCTCGCGGGCTACGACGTCTGCATCGACGAGGACTCCTCGGCGTACGACGCCGCCCCCGGCGGAGCGCTGTGGGACTACTCGGTCACCACCCCGAACGACATCAGCACGATCAGACCCGGCGAGACCACGACGTTCACCGTGCGCAACCGGTACCAGCCGCTTCCGGTCGAGCCCGAGGACCAGTTCGGCTTCCTCGAGATCAGCAAGGAGCTGGTGGATCCGAGCGGTCTCGCCGACCCCGACGCGACCTATTCCGGAACGGCCTCATTCGATGACGGCATCTATCTGGGGTCCGGGCGGCCGTACTCCGGGCAGACCATCCCCTGGACCCTCGCCGCGGGTGAGACGACGACTCTCTTCGTGCCGACGGGCGCCGTCATCACGATCAGCGAGAATGCACCGGCCGGAGTCGACGGCGCCACCTGGTCCGCCGATCTGCCCGAGCCGGTCGTCATCGGCGGGTGGACCGTTGTCGCCGTGAGCGTGACCAACACGCTCACCCCCGATGTCCCGGTGGATCCGGAGCCCGGCACGTTCACGATCACGACGCGGGTCGTCGATCCGAACGGGCTCACCGACCCGGATGCGGTGTACACCGGAACCTGGTCGTACCCCGCGGGTGACGGGTATCCGGCCGCTTCGGGAACCTGGAGCGCCGGAGCGGACGAGACCTGGACGTCTCCCGCCGTGCCGGTCGGAGCGGTGGTGACCATCGCCCAGGACACGCTCGATCCGATCACCGGCGCCACCTGGTCGACCGTGATCTCCGATCCGATCACCGTCTCGCAGGGCGAGCCGGCCGAGGCCGTGGTGACGAACACGCTCGTGATCGATCCGGTGGATGCCGACGCCGACGCGTCGGGCGACCCGGAGGGTAGTGCGGATACGGGTGGCACTGCGGATGCCGGCGGTACAGCTGACGCGGACGGCACCGCGAATGCGGGTGGTACCGCGGATGCGGATCCGACGGATGCGAGCACGGATGCCGGAGCGAACGGCTCCACCGGATCGGGTGGAACGACCGTTGCTGCGGCATCCGGTTCGTCATCTGCAGCCGGATCATCGACGGCGTCCGCAACTCCGGCCCCGACATCGAGCGGATCGGGTCATGAGTCGTCGACATCGCTCGCGACGACGGGGACGGAGACGCCGGCCGCGGCGATCGCCTTCGCCGTGCTCCTGGCTCTTTCCGGGCTCCTCGTGATGCGCAGGCGCAGCGCCCCCACGCGGTAGCCACCGCAGCAGGAAGGCCGTGGCCGTCGTACGTCGACGGCCACGGCCCTCCTGCGCTGCGGCGGCATGGGCCTCCGGCGATGCCGTGATCTAAACGTTTCAAGAAATGTGTTGCGTGCGACGCCATGCCTCGTCTACATTGACGGCAAGCGCTTTCCCGAAGCGTTCCCTGCACTGATCTCGTCCATGGAGGACGAGGAAAGGACGATGATGTTCCGCACGCGTACACTGTTGGCCACCGCGGCCATCGCAGCCACGACGATGGTCGTGCTCGCCGGATGCTCCGCCGCAGGCGGCGCACCGGCCGAGGCCTACGATCCCGATGAGAAGGTGTCGATCGACTTCGCGTTCTGGGGCAACGACGATCGTGCGACCCGGTACAACGACCTCATCGCCGCGTTCAACGAGGAGTACCCGAACATCACGGTGAACACCACGTTCACCGACTTCCCGAGCTACTGGGAGCAGCGCCAGGTCGAGGCGGCGAGCGGCAGCCTGCCCGATGTCTTCCAGTTCTCCGACAGCTATCTGCGTCAGTACGGGGAGACCGGCAACATCCTCGATCTCGAGACGGTCTCGGACTACATCGACTTCTCCACGTTCGAGGACGCGCTTCTCGGCACGGGCCGCCTGGATGGCACGCAGTACTCGCTTCCCACCGGGTTCAGCCTGTGGGCGAACTTCGTCAACAACGACCTTCTCGCCCAGGCCGGGATCGACGTGCCCGAGGGCGGCACGAGCTATGCCGAGTTCAACGAGTGGCTCGCCTCGGTCACAGAGGCGACCGGAGGAGCTCCGTTCGGCGGTACCGACTACACCCAGCGCATCCAGGTGTTCGAGCTGCAGCTCCGCGCCGAGGGCAAGTCTCTCTACACGGAGGACGGCGAGCTCGGCTTCACCGAGGAGGAGCTCACCGATTTCTGGGAGTCCGGCGCCGAACTCCGCGACGGCATCGCGATCCCGCAGCAGCAGCTCGAGGAGATCAGCCCGATCTCGGGCTTCGGTTCCACCCGTACCGCGAGCGAGATGAGCTGGAGCAACTTCCTCGGCGGATACCTCGCCGACTCTGGCGCCTCGTCGATCTCGATCGTCGCGCCGCCCACCGACGACCCTGACGCCAAGGATCTCTACCGCCAGGGTGGCCTGCAGGTCGCGATCTCGTCGAAGACCGATCATCCCGAGGCGGCCGCCATCTTCCTCGACTACGTGGTGAACAGCCCGAAGGCCGGCGAGATATTCGGCACGACGCTCGGCTTCCCCGCATCGAGCAGCAAGCTCGAGGGCACGACGCTCGAGGGGCCGGACCTCCAGGTGGCCGAGTACATCGAGTCGGTCGAGGACCGCATCGGCGACACCCCGCCCGCCGCTGTCGTCGGCTACGGCTCGCTCGAGCAGAAGTTCTGGGACCTCGGCAAGGAGCTCGGCCTCGGCACGAAGACCGTCCCGGACGCGGTGACCGAGTTCTTCAGCGAGGCGCAGGTCGTCTTGGGCTGACGGACGACGAACGGAGGGGGTCGAGCAGGCCGCGCACGCGACGCTCGAACCCCTCCGGCACGTCTGCGGGCAGTGCGTCGACGGGCCACCAGCGCACGTCCTCCGACTCGTCGCTCACCCGCAGCGGGGAGTCCTCGTCCACGACCACGGCGACGCCGATGTCGAGATGCGATCTGCACCGCCCGAAGGCTGACGCCAGGGCGTGATGGTTGAGGTCGTAGACGAATGGCTCGGAGGCGGATGCCGTCACACCTGTCTCCTCGCGGAGCTCGCGCAGGGCGGCGTCCGCGATCGTGGCGTCGCCGTTCTCCAGGTGCCCGCCGGGCTGCACCCAGAACCGTCCCTTGCCGTGAAATACGAGCAACGTGAGGGTGAGTGAAGGATCGAAAGCGAAGGCCGAGGCCGTGGCGTGGCTCGGGCCGTCGTCGCGTCGTGCTGGCCCACGGTCGTCGGAGAAGAGCTCGGCGAAGTCCCGCTGAGCGTCCGCATCACGATCGGATCGTGGAGCGAAAGCGGCCACGAGCCTTTGTATGTCAGCCAGCAGCGTCATCGTCAGCATCCTTCCTGACGGGCACGAACCTCGGTATCCATCGTACGAAGCCCGCAGCTCCCACCAGGCCGATCACGCCCATGGTCGCCGCCGCGACCGGGAGTGAGGCGATCGCGATCACCGCGGAGATCAGCAGAGGCGCGATCGCTCCGCCGGCATCGGTCAGCGTCCGCCAGGAGCCGAGGAAGGCTGCGGGGTCGCGGCTCGGCGCGACATCCGCCCCGAGAGTGAGCAGGATGCCGCTGGAGAGCCCGTTCCCGACGCCCAGGACCGCGGCGAACATGCCGAACCACAGGACTGAGGCGTCGAGGGCGTGCGTGAACGACAGGGCGATGAACCCGGCGCCCATGAGGAGCATGGCGGGCATGGCCGCCCACAGGCGACCGAAGCGATCCATGACCTGTCCGCTCGCGTAGAACAGGGCGAAGTCGATCGCGCCGGACACTCCGACCACGAGGGCGATCGTCGAGGCGTCGAGTCCCAGGGACAGACCCCACAGCGGCAGCAGCACCTGCCTGGCCGAGCGCACGGCCGAGAGCGAGGCGGCAGCGAGGCCGAGCCGGCCGAGCACCGCCCGCTGCTGCCACATCGTGCGGAAGACGCCCGCGCGTTCGATCGTCGGTATCGATCCGCTCACGGCCTCGCCTGAGTCCTCCGGTGGATCGGATGCTGCGGGGGCCTGAGGGTGCGCTGCTTCGGGATCGGGGCCGAAGGTCACGAGAATGACCATGGCCGCGAGGCACGCGAGGAAGAACCAGAATGCGGCGGTCTCGGTTCCGAAGATCCCCAGGAGTCCTGCGGCGACGAACGGTCCGATGAACACGCCGAGCCGGAAGCTCCCGCCGAGCAGAGACAGGGCGCGTGCGCGCACCTCGATCGGTACGCGCGTCGTCATGTACGCGTGTCGGGCCAGTCCGAAGGCTGCGGCGCAGAATCCGAGCACGAAGACGGATGCCGCGAGCACTGCCGAAGACGAGGCGAGCAGCATGGCTGTTCCCGCCGCTATCGCGACGATCCCGGCGAAGATCATGGTGAGCCGCTCACCGAATCGGGCGACCGCCCACCCTGCGGGAAGGTTGCCGCACAGCTGTCCCACGACGAGCGCAGCCGAGATCACCGCGGCGACCGCGATGTCTGCGCCCATCGACGTCGCGACGACCGGGATCAGGGGGATGACAGCGCCCTCGCCGAGCGAGAAGAGGATCGTCGGCAGGTAGACCATCGGCCCGAATCGCCTGAGGACCGAGGATGCACTGCTCATCACTGCGACTCTACTCGGCAGGATAGGCTGGTCAGGCCATGCTCGAACTCGATCTCTCCGCCGACATCCAGGCCCTCCGACTCACCTACGGTGACATCCGCGAGGTCGTCGATGTCGAGACGCTCCGCTCCGATATCGCCCGTCTCAGTGAAGAGGCCGGCGCTCCCGACCTCTGGGACGACACCGCCAACGCCCAGAAGGTGACCAGCGCGCTCAGTCATCGCCAGGCGACGCTGGCCCGAGTCGAAGGCATCGGCAACCGACTCGACGACCTCGAGGTTCTCGTCGACCTCGCCAACGAGATGGGCGACGAGGACTCGGCGATCGAAGCGCGCGCCGAGCTCGCCGCCCTCACCGAGCTCATCAATCAGCTCGAAGTCCAGACGTTGATGGACGGCGAGTACGACGAGCGCAGCGCCATCATCACCATCCGCTCGGGTGCGGGAGGCGATGACGCCACCGACTTCGCCGAGATGCTCATGCGCATGTATCTGCGCTGGGCCGAGCAGCACAAGTACCCGGTCAAGGTCATGGACACCTCTTACGCCGAGGGCGCCGGAATCAAGTCGGCGACGTTCGAGGTCGAGGCGCCCTATGCCTTCGGCACCCTCTCGGTCGAAGCCGGCACGCACCGTCTCGCGCGCATCAGCCCGTTCGGCTCGGCGGACAAGCGGCAGACCTCGTTCGCCGCGGTCGAGGTGATCCCGCTCATGGAGGAGGCGACCGAGGTCGACATCCCCGAGGGCGACATCCGGGTCGACGTGTTCCGCTCCTCAGGCCCCGGCGGTCAGTCCGTCAACACGACCGACTCCGCCGTGCGCATCACCCACCTCCCGACCGGCATCGTCGTGTCGATGCAGAATGAGAAGTCGCAGATCCAGAACCGTGCGGTCGCGATGCGCGTTCTCCAGAACCGCCTGCTCCTGCTGCAGCGCGAGGAGGAAGCGGCGAAGAAGAAGGAACTCGCCGGCAACATCACCGCGAGCTGGGGTGACCAGATGCGCTCGTACTTCCTCTACGGACAGCAGCTCGTCAAGGACCTTCGCACCGGCTATGAGTCGGGCAACCCGGCCGCCGTGTTCGACGGCGACCTCGACGGATTCATCTCTGCGGGCATCCGGTGGCGCAAGCGCAAGGAGGAGGACTGAGAGTCCTTTCCGAGAGGAACGGCCCGCGAGCAGTGCTCGTGGGCCGCTCTCGTTCAGCGGTCCCCCTCAGGGTGTGACCGTGATGCGTGCCGCCGGGCGCATCAGCTCGTCGCGGATCAGCACGGTGTAGGTCTCGCCCTGCGCGACATCGAAGACGAGGATGCCGCTGATGCTGCTTCCGTCATCGACCGAGGTGGTGGACAGCTGGTCGGGGGTGAGGCCGTCCTTGTACGCCGGAGACGGCGACTCCACGTCGATGTACGAGGGGCTGAAGAAGGTCTCTCCGCCGACGCTCTCCCAGGTCAGGTGGAGTGTGAGGTAACCGCCGTTCTCGGCGTCGGCGAGGCCGTTCCCGGCGCTCCAGGTCGCGGAATCGATCGTCACGTCGGTCGTGCCGGTCGTCTGCGCGATCGATACGGTCTCGCCCGTTCCCGCTTCGACGACCACCGGTTCGTCGAAGAAGGGATCGTCGGGGTCGTATTCGGAGTCATAGTCGTAGCCGGAATCGTAGGGATCGTACGTGTCGACGATCGACGTGAAGAACAGGACCACTCCCATGATCGCGGCGATGATGAAGCCGACGACGGCGATGATCATGCCGGCGACTCCCGGCCACTTCCTGCTGCGCAGGAACAGCGAGACCAGTGAGACGACCAGGCCACCGACCAGCAGGATCCAGGAGTAGACCCACAGGATCTGCACCATGGAGAAGATGACGCCGAGAGCGGCGGCGCCGAGACCGATCAGTCCGACGATCGGGGGCCCGGTCGGCGCCGGGGCCTGCGGGGAGAGGCCATAGCCGAGGGGATAGGCGCCGGCATAGGGGCTGCCCGGACCGCCTGGCGCACCCGGCCTGACGGGCCCCGGGCCGCCGATCATCGGTGCAGGCGAATACCCGTATCCGGGCTGGGGAGTCTGGCCGGGGTACGCCGCGTAGCCGGGAGTGGACGCGGCACCGCGACCAGGACCGTGGCCGGCACTGGCCCAGTAGTCGGGGGAGCCGGGTGCGACGAGACCACCGGGTACAGGCGCGTCGCCGACGTCCGAGGGCGGGAGAGGGGCCGATTCCACAGGCGAGGGCTGCTCCGAGACCGCGGTGACTCCGGGATCGACCCCGGACGCCTGCGGTGCACCGGCGGCATCGGGTCGGGGCTCCGACGCAGCGTCGTCGATCGGAGGAATGGGCGACGCCTGCGCGTCGTCGAGGGCACTCGCGGTCGTCTCGCTCTCGACGCTCTCCGTCTCGTGGTCGCTCGCACGCGATGCGTCTGGCTCGACGGCAGAGCCCTCGGGATCGCCCTCGACCGCACTCACAGGGACATCGGGGCTCGCATCGTCGTCGCTGTCAGTGGTGTCCGCACTCGTGTCGGGAGCGTCACGCAGCGGCTCGGCGTCGGCGACGGCCTCGCTCAGAGCGGCGTCCGCGCCGTCGCTCGCGCGGGCTTCCGAGTCACCGTTCGGGTCGGCATCCGTGCCACCGGTGGGTTCGGAGTCCGGACCCTCACTCGGCTCAGCATCCGATTCCTTCGGGGCGAAGTGCTCCGTCCAGACTTCGCCGTCCCACCATCGCAGGCGGCCTGAGCCGTCGTCGTACCAACCGGCGGGCGTGGTCATGATCGTTCCTCGGATCCCATCGGGCCAATCTCTGGCGGTTCGCTCAGTATCCGGCGCCCTGGAGCGTGCCGGTCACATCGGTCGAGCTGTAGACGACGCAGGTCGAGACGCGGTCGTTGTCGTTCGTCCAGGAGTCCTCGGTCGGGTAGTAGAAGTAGTACTCGAGCGTCGAGTCCTCGTAGGGGATGCCGACGAAGGTCTGGAACTGAGCGATGCACGCCTCCTCGGACTGCGCGGTGATCTGCTCCTCGCCCGGATAGGCGTCACCCGAGAACGGAACGAGGTAATAGACCTCTTCCGCATGCTGCTGGTCGCACGGGACGACCGGGACCTCGTACGGTGCCTCGTCCGACTCGAGATAGGGCATGCAGTCCCCGACCGCCAGATCGAGCGTCGGCGTCATGACGGCTCCGTCGATGTCCTCGGGCGCGGAGGATGAGTCCCCGGAACCGAAGTCCGGATCCTCGAAGGCGTCGTACGCGGTCGAGACGAACGTCGTGAGGCCGATCACCGCGGCGACGATGAAACCGACGAACGCGACGATGAGTCCGGTCACGCCCGGCCACTTGCGCGCCTTGAAGAACAGCGAGATCAAGGACACGATGAATCCGACGCCGAGAAGCACCCACGAGAACACCCACGTCGGCGGGATGAAGGCGAGGATCACGCCGATCACGGACAGGCCGAGGCCCACGAGTCCCAGCACGGAGATCGGAGCAGGAGCCGAAGCAGGGGCTGCGACGCCGTAGCCGTCCGGTGCGTAGCCCGCCGGAGCGTATGCCCCGGGTTCGGCATAGCCGGGAGGCAGCTGGCCGTACCCCGGTGCCGCAGGAACGAACGGCGGGACCGGCGACGGCACGACAGGCTCCGTCGGACTCGGGATCACCGGTGCGGTGTCCTCCGGCGGTGCCGGCGGAACCGACCAGTCCTGAGGGGGCGGCGGCGGATTCGACCAGTCGAGAGCCGGCACAGAGGGCTCCGGCACGGATGTCTGTGCGGGCTCGCCGAGCGGAGCGCTCGACAGGGGAGCACTCTGCCCGCCGGTGGGGCCCGGTGCAGCGTCGGTCGAGGCGGTGACGGATGCCGACTCCCACGGAGCGGCTGCGCCCGCATCCGCCGGCGTCGCACTCAACGGAGCCGCGTCAGATGGCGTCTCGCGTGATGACTCGGCATTCGGGGAATCGGCGCCCGCAGCGTCTGCGTCCTGCGAACCCGGGGAGGCGTCGTCCTCGGGAGCGAAGTGCTCGGTCCACTGTTCGCCGTCCCACCATCGGTGCCGGCCGGAGCCGTCGTCATACCAGCCAGCGGGTGTCGTCATGGTGGTTCCCCTCGGACTCGGCGCCCCGCGCAGTCTGTCGCGGGTGAGCACCTTCATGTATAGCAGCGCGCGGCGACATCGACACGGCTGCGGGGTGTCGCTGGCGGACGCAGCAGAAGCGGCGCTTAGGCTCGGAATGCCATGATTCGGTTCGAGAACGTCACCAAGCGCTATCGCGGTACCTCGAGGCCCGCACTGTCCGGCGTCGACTTCGAGGTCCAGCGGGGAGAGTTCGTCTTCCTCGTCGGAGCCTCGGGGTCCGGCAAGTCGTCATGTCTGCGGCTGATCCTCCGAGAGGATGTTCCGACCACGGGCCGCGTCGCCGTGCTCGGGCGCGATCTGCGCTCGCTCGCGAATCGCAAGGTGCCCTACTTCCGCCGTCACATCGGGTCGGTCTTCCAGGACTTCCGACTTCTGCCCTCCAAGACGGTGTTCCAGAACGTCGCCTTCACGCTGCAGGTGACCG
Organism: Microbacterium sp. ZW T5_45; assembly: GCF_044987415.1. NCBI lineage: Bacteria > Bacillati > Actinomycetota > Actinomycetes > Micrococcales > Microbacteriaceae > Microbacterium > Microbacterium sp. ZW T5_45. The sequence goes on from NZ_JBJDRJ010000020.1 coordinate 25,238, forward strand.
GATCGTCGCGTGGATTCATCCAGCAGGCGGTGCCCGAAGCGCTTGCCCTCGTGGGGCTCGACGGCAAGCAGAAGCGCATGCCGCACGAGCTCTCCGGCGGTGAGCAGCAGCGCGTCGCGATCGCCCGGGCACTGGTGAACCGCCCGCAGGTGCTGCTCGCGGACGAGCCGACGGGAAACCTCGACCCTGCGACGTCGGTGGGGATCATGCAGCTGCTCGCGCGGATCAACGCCGGCGGCACGACCGTGCTCATGGCCACCCACGAAGCAGGATTCGTCGATGCGATGCAGCGCCGCGTGATCGAGCTCCAGGACGGCGAGATGGTGCGCGACGAGGTCCATGGCGGCTATGGCGACACCTCGAACATCCCTCGTCTCGTGCCCGAAGAGGTGCGCGGCGCCGCCGCTGCTGCCGCGCTCACCGCCGTGCAGGAGGTCCAGCGCGAGACGGCCGACCTGTCATCCGTGCGCGCGGCCGTCGCCGCGTCTGCAGTTCCGGTGCGTGATGACGCTGCACCGAGCGCGGATGCCGTGCCCACGGCATCCGAGACCCCCGAGGCGCAGGCCGCGCCGATCGATCCGCAGCCCGCGGCATCCATCGGACCGCACACGCATCCGATCGTGCTGCCGCAGGTCGACGTCGCCGAGCTCGGAGTCGCCGACCGGCTGGGGCTGTCGGATCAGAGCGAAGACGAAGTGGGGCCGACGTCATGAGAATCGGACTCATCCTCGCGGAGGCTCTCGGAGGCCTTCGCCGCAACATCTCCATGGTCATCTCCGTCGTGCTGGTGACCTTCGTCTCGCTGACCTTCGTCGGCGCGGCGATCCTCATGCAGGCGCAGATCGGGACCATGCGCGGCTACTGGAGCGAGCGCGCTCAGGTCGTCGTGGCGATGTGCTCGCCGCTCTCGGAGACGACCAACTGCGTGTCGGGACCTGCATCCGAGGAGCAGACCGACGCCGTAAAGGCCCAGCTCGAGGGCGATGCGCTCGGCCCCCTCATCTCGAACGTGCGCTTCGAGACGAAGGAAGAGGCCTACGACAACATCGTCGATCAGCTCGGGGAGGACAGGGCGAGCCTGTTCACCGCTGATCAGATGTCCGAGAGCTTCTACGTCACTCTCAAGGACCCGGCGCAGTCGCAGGTGCTCGTCGAGGCGTTCGGAGGCAAGGCCGGCGTCGAGCAGGTCACCGACCAGCTGCAGTATCTCGAACCCCTTTTCGCCGCGCTCACGGTGGCGACCTACATCGCGGTCGGCATCGCGGCACTCATGCTCGTCGCGGCGATCCTGCTCATCGGCACGACCATCCGCCTGTCGGCATACGCACGACGCAAGGAGATCGGCATCATGCGCCTCGTCGGCGCCTCCAACCGATTCATCCAGACGCCGTTCGTGCTGGAGGGTGTGTTCGCCGCGTTCCTCGGCTCGGTGCTCGCGAGCGCTGCGGTGATCGCCGGCGTGCACTTCGGCGTCGACGGCTATCTGCGCGGCCGCGTGCCGTTCATCACGACCTGGATCGGCATGCAGGATGCGGCATATGTCGTACCGGTGCTGATCGGTATCGGCGTGCTCCTGGCGGCGCTCTCTGCCGGCTTCGCGATCCGGCGCTGGCTGCGCACCTGATAAGCTGACAGGCTGCCGCGCGCCCGTGCGGCACGGAATCAGGAGAGCATCATGCCCAGGGAACGCGGGGAGAAGGTCATCGCGACCAATCGTCGCGCACGTCACGACTACAACATCGAGAAGTCGTACGAGGCGGGGATGGTGCTCACCGGCACCGAAGTCAAGTCACTCCGACAGGGACGCGCGAATCTCAGCGACGGCTATGCCTTCGTGAAGGGCAACGAGGTCTTCCTCGATTCCGTGCACATCCCGGAGTACTCGCAGGGACACTGGACGAACCACTCCGCGAAGCGCATCCGCAAGCTCCTGCTGCATCGTGAGGAGATCGCGAAGCTGCAGCACGCGGTGTCCGCCGGCGGGTACACGCTGATCCCGCTCAAGCTCTACTTCTCCGACGGTCGCGCCAAGGTCGAGATCGCCCTCGCCAAGGGAAAGCGCGAATACGACAAGCGCCAGACGCTGCGTGAGCGTCAGGACACCCGCGAGGCAGAGCGCGCGATGCGCACCCGCAATCGCATGGGGGACTGATCCGCGCAGGTCAGTGCGACCAGACCCTCTGCAGGAAGGCGACCTCCCGTTCGAGAGCATCGATGATGGTCTCCGCTGCCCGGAAGCCGTGGCCCTCGGCGGGATAGAGCACGTACTCGTGGTCGATCCCGTGCTCCGCGAGCGCATCGCGGATCGCCTCGGACTGCGCCGGCGGCACGACCCGATCCTCGCCACCCTGGAGCAGCAGCACCGGCACGCGGATGCGGTCCGCATGAGTCAGTGGGGATCGCTCGATGTACAGCGCCTCTGCATCGGGGAGAGGCCCGACGAGGCCTTCGATGTACGACGCCTCGAAGTCGTGCGAGTGCTCGACGAGCGCGCGGAGGTCGCCGACGCCGTAGCGGCTGATGCCGGCGGAGAAGACGCCGCCTCGCACGAGTGCGGAGAGCACGGTCCATCCTCCTGCAGAGCCTCCCCGGATGGCGAGGCGGTCCGGGTGCGCGAGTCCTGCATCGACGAGTCCGCGGGCCGCCGCGATGACATCGTCGACATCGACCACTCCCCATCCGCCGCGAAGCCGATCACGATAGTCGCGTCCGTACCCGGTGGATCCGCCGTAGTTCACGTCCAGCACGCCGATGCCGCGGCTCGTGTAGAACGCGATCGCGGACGACGCCGCACCCGTCACGTGCGCGGTGGGACCGCCGTGCACCAGGACGATGTAGGGAGCGGGTCCGAGGGACGGCGCGTTGACCTCGGGATTGGCGGGCTCGTAGGCGAAGGCGTGCACCGGGCCGTGTCGACCGTCGACGACGAGCGGTTTCGCGGCGGGCATCCAAGCGGCGTCGACCGCCTCTCCGCCCGTGACGGTCGTCGCGACACCCGTGTCCGCGTCCAGCAGCCATACTCCGGGGGTCACGGTCGAGCCGTTGCCGCTGAGCAGAACCAGGGATCCGGATGCGTCATCGACGCTGACATGGCCGTCGGCGGGGACGTGCACCGGGCGCGCGCCTCCGTCGGCATCGATGACGACGACCTGATCGCGCCCCTCGGTGCGGACGGCGACGATGCGACCTTCGTCGAGCGGCTGGAACCACCGGTTGCCGAGAACCCAGAGCCCGTAGCCGATGTCGGCATCGGCGGGGGCGATGATGAGCGGATCGCCCATCGTCGCGACGCCGTCGACCGGAACGCGCCGCAACGACCAGCGGCCCTCCGGGTCATCCGAGAACACGAGCTCGTCATCGCCGGTCCACTCGGGCTGAAGAGCCGCTCGCGACGGCACAACGGTCTCGCCGCCGTCGAATGCGCGCACGTGCAGGTGCGCCTCGTCCCACGGCATCCGTCGACCGCTCCACTGCACCCACGCGACGCGCGTCCCGTCGGGGGAGAGCGACGGATGCGCGTAGAAGTCGGCGCCGCTCGAGATCGTCCGGATCAGGTCCGGCCGATCGGCCGCCGACCCGTCCACGGGGATCTCGATGAGCGCCCGCAGATGGGGATCGGTGGACAGATCCTCTCTTACGGCGAAGAGTCGTCCCTGCTGCAGCCGTAGTCCGCCGTGAGCGGGTCCGGCGGGGGTCAGTGGCACCGGGGCGAGGCCCGGTTCCAGGCGGTGGACACGCTGATCGCGTGCGTCCACGAAGTACAGGATCGCCTCGTCGTCGGCTGTCCAGGCGCCTCCGCCGTACTCGTGCACCCGGGAACGTGCGCTCCATGGTGCGGGCAGCACCATCGAACCCGCGCTGCTGCGCACGGTCACCCGTCCGCCTTCCGCGGGAACGGACTCGCCCCACCAGATCTCGTCGCCGACGAAACGCGCTCCATCGATCCGCGGTGTGGATGCCGCGACCGATGCGGCGGTGACGGGAGAAGGCCAGAGAGCGAACGGCGACGACATGCTTCGAGCCTAGAGCGACCCGCCGGCGGGGCAGACGGAGACGGGGGCGTCAGACGGCGCGGAGCACCGCCACGACCTTGCCGAGGACGACGGCTTCGTCGCCCAGGATCGGCTCGAACGCCGAGTTCCGCGGGAGCAGCCAAGTGTGACCGTCGCGACGACGCAGCACCTTGACCGTGGCCTCGCCGTCGAGCATCGCGGCCACGATCTCTCCGTTTTCCGCACTGTGCTGGGAACGGACGACGACCCAGTCGCCGTCGCAGATGGCGGCGTCGATCATCGACTCGCCGGAGACCTTCAGCATGAACAGGTCACCCTTGCCAACGAGCTGACGCGGCAGCGGGAAGATCTCCTCGACCTGCTGATCGGCGGTGATCGGCACGCCTGCGGCGATGCGCCCGACCAGGGGCACCAGGGCCGCATCGCCCACGGGGGTCGCGACGTCCGCCGGATTCTCAGCGGACGTGCCGGGAAGATCGATGAGCACTTCCATCGCGCGGGTCTTCCCCGGGTCGCGCCGAAGGTAGCCGCTGAGTTCGAGCTGTCCGAGCTGATGCGTGACGCTGGAGAGCGACTTGAGGCCGACGGCGTCGCCGATCTCGCGCATGCTCGGCGGATAGCCGTGCCGACTGATCGAGGACTGGATCACCTCGAGGATCGCCATCTGCTTGGGGCTGAGGCTCTTCCGACGACGGGTGCGCGGGACATCGCTCGCCGGTGCGGAGTTCTCGCTCATCATGCTCCTTCAGTACGCGGATCCGGTGCCGCGGATCGAATGTCGGAGGCCCGTGGTGGGGTGTCCGTATCGAAACCGTATCCGAGAAACGGTCGGTCCTGGAATATCCGTTCGAGCGTGTCGCAGAATCCGGGGCCCGGGTTTCGAAGAATGCTTGACAGGGAATCGAACTCGAAGATATCTTCGGAACGTAGCTTCGCATCAACGGCTCCCGGCCGAGTCGCGGATGCGAACGCTACGCCAACTTCAGCAGAGGGAGCACGACATGAGCACCATCACCTTCACCGCAGCGGTCACCCCGGCTCGTCCGGCTACGCGCCTGCGGCTGACGGCACGCGGTCGACGTGTGCTGCTCGCTCTCGCTTCGGTGCCTCTTGCGGCGGGGATCGCGATCGCCGCCCTGTCCGGCGGCAACGCCGTCGCATCGAACGAACAGGTCGCGACTCCGAGCTTCGAGACCGTGACGGTCATGCCCGGCGACACGCTGTGGTCCATCGCCGAGTCCGTCGCACCTCAGGCCGACCCCCGCGAGGTCATCGGCGAGATCACGCGCCTCAATGCTCTCCACGGTGGCACCCTGCAGATCGGTGACGAGATCGCCATTCCTGCCGCGTACTCGGACTGACGGCATCGTTCTGTCGCCCCTGGGCCGTTCATCGGACGTCACCGAGGGAACCCGCTGCGTCAACGGGTTCTAGCATGGGAAGGGTGACCGTCTCTCTCGCCGACCTTCCGCTCCGCGACGACCTGCGCGGACTCACCCCGTACGGGGCTCCGCAGGTTCCGCTGCCCATCGCCCTCAACGTCAACGAGAACACGCATCCGGTTCCGGATGCCGTCGCGAGCGACATCCTCGATGACATCGCCGTCGCGATCAGAGACGTCAACCGCTACCCGGACCGGGAGTTCACGACGCTGCGTGAGGGTTTCGCGGAGTATCTCGGTCACGGCTTGACGGCCGATCGGATCTGGGCCGGCAACGGTTCGAACGAGGTCCTCCAGCACATCCTGCAGGCTTTCGGCGGACCGGGACGTACGGCGTTCGGATTCGCGCCCACGTACTCCATGTATCCGCTGATCGCTCAGGGGACGGGCGCACGCTGGATAGCCGGCACGCGTGAGCCGTACTACACCATCACGCCGGAAGAGGCTGCCGCCCAGGTGCGCGAGGCCGACCCCGACGTCATCCTCCTCTGCTCTCCGAACAACCCCACGGGCACCCCTCTCGGGCTCGACGTGGTCGAGGCCGTGTACGAGGCCGCGCACGGGATCGTGGTCGTGGACGAGGCGTATCAGGAGTTCGCCCCTCGCGATGCGCCGTCTGCTCTCTCGCTGCTCGACGGCCGCCCCCGCCTTGCGGTGTCGCGCACGATGAGCAAGGCCTTCGCCTTCGCCGGGGCGCGTGTCGGGTATCTCGCTGCGGATCCGGTCTTCATCGACGCGCTCCGTCTCGTGCGGCTTCCCTACCACCTGAGTGCGCTCACCCAGGCGGCCGCCGTTGCGGCGCTGCGCAACTCCGACGTGATGCTCGGAATGGTCGACGAGATCGTGGAGCAGCGCGACCGCATCACCGCGACGCTCGAGGCGCTGGGGTACACGCCGCACGAGTCGTGGTCGAACTTCGTGCTGTTCGGCGGGGTGTCCGACCCCAAGGCGGTGTGGCAGCAGCTCTACGAGCGCGGGGTCCTCATCCGCGACGTCGGGATCCCCGGCCACCTCCGCGTCACCGCGGGCACCGAGGCCGAGACCACCGCGTTCCTCGATGCCCTCGCATCGATAGGATCGGCGTCATGAGCACCACCGCCCCCCGCACCGCGCGTCGCGTTCGCAGCACGTCGGAATCCACCGTCGAACTCGAGTTGAACCTCGACGGCACCGGTGCCAGCAGCATCGACACGTCGGTGCCGTTCTTCGACCACATGCTCACGGCGTTCGCGAAGCACTCGCTCACCGATCTCACCGTGCGCGCGACGGGCGACACGAACATCGACGCCCATCACACGGTCGAGGACATCTCCATCGTGCTCGGCCAGGCGATCAGGGAGGCGCTCGGTGACAAGTCGGGCATCTCCCGCTATGGTGACGCGCTCGTCCCGCTCGACGAGGCGCTCGCGCAGGCGGTCGTCGACATCTCCGGCCGCCCGTACCTCGTGCACGAGGGTGAGCCGGCCGGGTACGAATTCCACCTCATCGGCGGTCACTTCACCGGTGCCCTGGTTCGTCACTCGTTCGAAGCGATCACCTTCAATGCCGGCCTCACGGTGCACGTCCGTGTCCTCGGCGGGCGCGATCCTCACCACATCGCCGAAGCCGAGTACAAGGCCTTCGCGCGCGCTTTCCGCCAGGCCAAGGCACTCGATCCCCTCGTCGACGGCATCCCCTCCACCAAGGGCGCGCTGTGAGTCGCACACCGAGAGTCGCCGTCTACGACTACGAGTCGGGCAACGTCCACTCCGCCGTCAAGGCTCTCGCTGCCGCGGGCGCGGATGCCGTGCTCACCCGCGACCGCACCGAGGCGCTCGAGGCGGATGGCCTCGTGGTGCCGGGCGTCGGTGCCTTCCAGGCGGTCCGTGATGCGCTCCACGCCCACGGCGGCGATGAGATCATTGACCGGAGGCTCTCCGGGAGCAGACCCGTTCTCGGTATCTGCGTGGGCATGCAGGTGCTGTTCTCGCACGGTGTCGAGCGCGGGCACGATACGGAGGGCCTGGGGGAGTGGCCGGGTGCGGTCACCGAGCTGAACGCCCCCGTTCTTCCGCACATGGGGTGGAACACCGTCGAGCCGGGGGCGGACAGCGTGCTGTTCCGAGGGCTCGAAGAGGAGCGCTTCTACTTCGTGCACTCGTATGCGGCGCAGAAGTGGGAGCTCGACGTCATCCCGCCGTTCCCGCAGCCGGTGCTCACCTGGACCACGTACGGGGACCCGTTCCTCGCGGCGGTGGAGAACGGTCCGTTGTCGGCCACGCAGTTCCACCCCGAGAAGTCCGGTGAGGCCGGTATCCAGCTTCTCCGGAACTGGATCTCGAGCCTCTGACCCGACGCTGGACGCTGCCGCATTTGGGGGAGCGTCCATGGCCGGAGTACCCTCGGTTCTCGTGCCCGCGATCGGCACGCCCTCCTCACTCAAGGACGTCATGAACGACTTCGCGCAGTCTCCCTCGCTCACTCTCCTTCCCGCGGTCGATGTCGCCGGCGGCAAGGCGGTCCGCCTCACGCAGGGCGAGGCCGGCAGCGAGACCAGTTACGGCGACCCGCTGGATGCCGCAGGCGAGTGGGTCGCGCAGGGCGCGGAGTGGATCCACCTCGTCGATCTGGACGCGGCCTTCGGCCGGGGGAGCAACGCGCCCATCCTGCGCAAGGTCACCAAGCAGTTCCGCAACGTGAACATCGAGCTCTCCGGCGGCATCCGCGACGACGCCTCCCTCGAGGCCGCCCTCGAGAGCGGTGCCACCCGGATCAACCTGGGCACGGCCGCACTCGAGAACCCCGAGTGGGCGGCCGATGTGATCGGTCGCTACGGCGAGGCGATCGCGGTGGGGCTCGACGTGCGCGGCACGACCCTCGCCGCTCGCGGCTGGACCAAGGACGGCGGCGACCTCTGGGAGGTGCTGGAGCGCCTCGAGGATGCCGGCTGCAGCCGCTACGTCGTCACCGACGTGACGAAGGACGGAACGCTGCGCGGCCCGAACCTCGAGCTGCTCCGCGAGATGACCTCGCGCACTCCGAAGCCCGTCGTGGCCTCAGGGGGCATCGCAAGCCTCGACGACATCGCTGCGCTGCGGGAGCTCGTGCCGCTCGGTGTCGAAGGCGCGATCGTGGGCAAGGCGCTGTACGCCGGTGCCTTCACGCTGGCTGAGGCGCTGGATGTCGCCGGAGCCTGACGCGCACTCCTGCGGACCGGACGCTCACGACCACGGTCCGCACAACTCGGGCGACTCCGCGGGGGTCCCCTGGGAGGGGCGGAGTTTCCAGTCGAACCCGCACGCGGCCGACGACGGCTCTGCGGATCCGGCCCTTCTCGACGCTCTCCTGCGTTTCCGCACGGGTGCGGGATCTCAGGTCGAGGTGGTCGACGCCTTCCGTTCGGCGCGGGTCCTGATCCCCTTGATCGCAGAGAAGGGCGAAGACGGAGTCGGCCCGACCGGTCTCGCGGTCGACAAGACGCAGGAGCTCTCGATCGTCACCGTCGCGGCCCCGGATGGTCGTCGGGTGCAGCCGGTGTTCTCCTCCGTGCAGGCCATGCAGCGGTGGGATGCAGCCGCCCGCCCGATTCCCGTGCCCGCTCTGCGCGCGGCTCTCGCGGCGTCCGCGGAGGACACCGACCTCATCGTCCTGGACCCGACGTCCGACACCGAGTTCGTGATCCGACGACCCGCGGTCTGGGCGATCGCACAGGAGCAGCGCTGGGAGCCGAGCTTCTTGTCACCCGAGGTCTTCCGCGCGCTCCAGGAGAGCGTCGCGCACGAGCTCGCAGTGATCGACGTCGCGGTCGCCGCCGGTGATCCGGATGCCCGCCTGCGGGGCCCCGAGCTCGTCGTCGTGCTCGAACTCGTCGATGGGTTGGAGCGTGCGGTGCTGGATGCCGTGCTGGCGCGGCTCGCGCAGCGCTGGGCCGCGGATGACCGCATCGCCGTGCTCGCCGACTCGCTCACCGTGAAGCTGCGCCGCTCCGCCTGACCTCACCGCTCCGCCTGACCTCACCGCTCCGCCTGACCTCGCCGCGGTCGCTGCGCTCTCTCGCTCAGCAACCGGGGGAGCAACCTCATGCCTTCCAACCGTCGTCATCGAGGACCAGAGGGCGCAGGGATGGCTGTGTGAGGCGAATCGGGAGGGGCCCGCGAAGCGGGAAGGAGCCCGCTCTTCGCCTCACACAGCCATCCCGGAGCCCGCGAATAGGGCCTAGTTGACCGGCCCCGTCCACTTCTCGCCCGGCCCCCTGCCGATCGGGTCGGGGATCGTCGAGGTCTCGCGGAACGCGAGCTGCAGCGAGCGGAGTCCATCGCGCAGCGAGCGCGCGTGCATGTCGCTGATCTCCGGTGCGCCAGCCGTGATGAGTCCCGAGAGCGCGTTGATGAGTTTGCGGGCCTCATCGAGGTCGATCTGCGCGGCGGCATCCGGGTCGTCCGCCAGCCCGAGCTTCACAGCGGCAGCACTCATCAGGTGGACCGCCGCGGTCGTGATCACCTCGACCGCGGGTACGTCGGCGATGTCGCGCGTCGCGGACGACGCCGCCTCCTCCTGCCGTGCCCAGCGCTCTTCGCGCTCGCGGTCGGCTCCGTCGGATACCTGGTTCGTCACTTCGCCTTGCCTTCTGTTAGACTGTGTCGGGCTCCGGAGCGTCATGCTCCGGCACGAAAGAGGATTCACTTCCCACCCGCGCTTGCCGTTCCAGGCTACCGGGTCTTGCACTCCACCGGATCGCGTCCACGACGCCGACGGCAGTATGGGTGCGGAGCCGGCGTCTGATCGTCGGCGGGTGGGGGAGGACTCCGATTTCGCCCGGGATGCCGTCAGCATCCTGGTGGCCGAAACCATCGTCTAAGGAGTTCCGCATCAGCGATCCCCGCACCAATGAGCGCATCCGCGTCCCCGAGGTCCGCCTCGTCGGCCCCGCGGGTGAGCAGATCGGCGTCGTCCGCATCGAGGCGGCGTTGCGCCTTGCGCAGGAGGCCGATCTCGACCTCGTCGAGGTAGCACCCAACTCGAAGCCTCCCGTGGTCAAGATCATGGACTACGGCAAGTTCAAGTACGAAGCCGCCCAGAAGGAGAAGGAAGCTCGCCGCAACCAGGCGAACACCGTTCTCAAGGAGGTCCGCTTCCGACTGAAGATCGAAGCTCACGACTACACGACGAAGCTCAAGCGCGCCGAGGGCTTCCTCAAGGCCGGCGACAAGGTCAAGGCCATGATCCTGTTCCGCGGCCGCGAGCAGTCGCGTCCGGAGCAGGGTGTGCGTCTGCTGCGCAAGTTCGCCGAGGACGTGGCCGAGCTCGGCACCGTCGAGTCGAACCCGACCATCGACGGTCGCAACATGGTGATGATCGTGGCCCCGCTGAAGAGCAAGTCCGAGGCCAAGCAGGAGCAGAACGCCGTCCGCGATGCGAAGAAGCAGGCCGCTCGCGACGCGAAGCACGACGCCGACGCTCCGGCCGAGGCCGCGGCGGAGTGACACCCGCCCCACAGACTCCCGCTCTGCGGGTTGACACCGTCGCCTGAGAAGGCGCCATACGAAGGAAGAGAAGATGCCGAAGCAGAAGACCCACTCGGGTGCCAAGAAGCGCTTCAAGATCACCGGCAGCGGAAAGCTGAAGAAGCAGCAGGCCGGGATGCGCCACAACCTCGAGCACAAGTCGAGCCGTCGCACCCGTCGCCTCAACCAGGACCAGGTTCTGTCGAAGGCAGACGCCAAGGTCGCGAACAAGCTTCTCGGCCGCTGACGCGCCGAACGCACGAATAGGAACACAGGAAAATGGCAAGAGTCAAGCGGGCGGTAAACGCCCACAAGAAGCGTCGCGTCATCCTCGAGCGCGCGTCCGGTTACCGCGGCCAGCGTTCGCGCCTCTACCGGAAGGCCAAGGAGCAGGTCATCCACTCCCTGGTCTACTCGTACCGGGACCGTCGCAAGCGCAAGGGCGACTTCCGTCGCCTCTGGATCCAGCGCATCAACGCCGCTGCACGCCAGAACGGCATGACGTACAACCGCTTCATCCAGGGCCTCGGCCTCGCGGGCGTGACGGTCGACCGTCGCATCCTCGCGGACCTCGCCGTGAACGACGCCGCGACCTTCACCACGCTGGTGGAGACCGCGAAGAAGGCTCTGCCCTCCGACGTCAACGCGCCGAAGGCGTCTGCGTAAGCAGCATCCTCTCGCACAGGGCGCTCTCCTTCGGGAGGGTGCCCTGTTCGCGTATCCGGGCCGCTTCGCGTATCGGGGCGCATCGCGTGTCCGGGCGCCGCGTCGCGTCAGCCTCGGCGTGCCCACGCTGTGCGCACGCCGAGATCGACGACGGATGCCGCCACCGCGGCGATCGCGTAGACGACGATGTCACGCACAGCGAACTCCTCGCCGAGGACGAGTGAGACGGCAGGGACGTCCGCCGTCCAGCCGAGGGGGAGCCCCGTCAGCTGGAACAGCTCGATTCCCGTGCAGACGGCGACGGTCGCGACCATGAGGAGCCACCACCGTGCGCGGGGGACCACGAACGCGGCGATCAGGTAGATCAGCACCGCGTAGAGGGCGTCCCCGAGGACGTCGCGCGGGACGCCGTCGGGAAGAGCGCGGCTCACGAGTCCGACCGCGACGGTCGTCGCGGCGAGAACAGCCAGCGCGACACGACGGCGCGGTCTCGCAGCGGCATCCGTCGTCATGGACGCACCCTATCCGGATCGCGCGGGAACGGCCTCCGCGTCCCTAGACTGAGAGCGTGCTGGAGAACCCCCGGTCCCCCCGAGTCCGAGCCGTCGCCAAGCTGACCAAGCGCAGTGCGCGAACGGAGACCGGGCTGTATCTGCTCGAAGGTCCGCAAGCTGTCCGGGAAGCACTCACCTATCGGCCCGACGCGATCGTCGAGCTGTTCTCCACCCAGGGCGGGTGGGAGCGGCATCCCGATATCAGGGCCAAGGCGACGGATGCCGCGATCGACGTCGAGTACGTCACCGAATACGTGCTGAACGCGATGGCCGACACCGTCACGCCACAGGGGATCGTCGCGGTCGTGCGGCAGACGCCGGTCACCGCCGAGGAGATCTTCGCCGCCGGCCCGACGCTCGTGGCCATCTGCCAAGAGGTGCGCGACCCCGGCAACCTGGGCACGATCATCCGGGCAGCGGATGCCGCGGGGGCGGATGCCGTCGTGCTCACCGGCCGCACGGTCGATCCCTACAACCCCAAGGTGGTCAGGGCCACCACGGGGTCGATGTTCCACCTCCCGGTGTCCGTGGGGCGTGAGCTCGATGAGGTCGTCGCGCTCGCTCACGGTGCCGGGCTGCGCGTCCTCGCGGCCGATGTGAAGGGCGATGACCTGCTCGCCGCTCGCGCCGGCGGGGTGCTCGAGGGCCCAACGGCCTGGCTCTTCGGGAACGAGGCGCGCGGCCTCGAGGACGACGCGCTCGCGCTCGCCGATCACGTGCTCAAGCTGCCGATCTTCGGGCGAGCGGAGTCGCTCAACCTGGCTACGGCCGCGAGCGTGTGCCTCTACGAGAGCGCCTTCGCGCAGCGCGCAGCCGTGGCAGACTGAAGCCGCGGGAGTACGGGGCTCCCGTCCCTGACGGAACCGGGAGCACATGCGGGTACTCATCGTCGAGGACGACCTCGGAGTGGCCAAGGCCCTCGAGGCGTTCCTCGGCCGCTCGGGGTACGCCACAGCACGGGCCGCCGATGGTCAGCAGGCGCTCGACGCCCTCGGACTGGACACCGAAGTGGTGCTGCTCGATCTCGGTCTGCCCGACATCGACGGGATCGACCTGTGCCGACGCATCCGGGCGCGCACCGACGTGCCGATCATCGTGGTGACCGCGCGCAGCCAGGTCGACGAACGGATCCGCGGACTGCGCGCCGGCGCCGACGACTTCGTGATCAAGCCGTACGACGTGCACGAGCTGCTGGCGCGCATCGAGGCGGTGACGCGTCGCACGCGACCGATCCCGGTGCAGTCCGACGACGTCATCCGACTGCATGCGGGCGCGATCGAGGTGGACGTCGTCCGCCGCACCCTCACGGTGCGAGGGGAGAACGTCGACCTCACCAAGAAGGAGTTCGACATCATCGCCGTCCTCGCTCGTTACCCGGGTGTCGCCGTGCCCCGGGACCGCCTGATCAGAGAGGTGTGGAAGACCGACTGGCACGGGTTCAGTCATTCGCTCGACGTCCACATCGCCGCCGTGCGTCGCAAGGTCCCGCAGGGCCTGGTCGAGACGGTGCGCGGCGTCGGCTACCGGCTCACCGGAGCGTGAGCGGTGCGCGTCCGCCTCATCGTCGTCTTCCTCGTCCCGCTCGTCGCGATCGTCCTCGCACTCGGGGGAGCGTATGCCTGGAGCACCACGCGCAGCGTGCAGCAGGACTTCTTCAGCGATCAGTTCGGCGATCTCACGTACTTCGTGACGAGCGCCCGGCAATCCCTGCGCTCGGAGAGTCCGGTGGTGTTGGAGGGCGAGGTGAGCCGGTATCAGGACGTGTACGGCATCCGCGTGGTGGTGATGGAGGTCTCGGGTGGCGTGTGGGCTGCCAGCGACCCATCGGCCGGCGTGTTGGAGGAGGCGGATGCTGAGCTCGTCCAGCTCGCACTGAGCGGCCGTCGCTCCGAGCAGCCGGAGCCGGTCTTCCCCTGGCCCGCGACCGAGGCGACGATGGTCGAGCCGGTCTTCGACGACAGCGATGTGATCGGTGCGGTGCTCATCTCGTCGAGCACCGATGCGCCGCGGTCCGAGATCGTGCAGCACTGGGTCGTGCTGTCGATGATCCTGATCCTGACGATCCTCGCGGGCCTCGTCCTCGTCACCGGGCTCGCGAACTGGGTGCTCGCGCCCGTACGACGGCTGGACGACGCGATGGCGGCCATCGAGCGCGGAGAGATGGACGCTCGTGTCGCGGAGGACACCGGTCCACCGGAACTGCGACGCATGACCACGCTGTTCAACAGGATGGCCGCCGAGATCGAGCGTGTGCTCGCTCGGCAGCAGGAGTTCGCGCTCAACGCCTCGCACGAGCTGCGGAACCCCCTCAATGCTCTGCTCCTGCGGGTCGAGCACCTCATGACAGGGCTGGGACCCGACTGGAAGGACGATATCGAGGAGACCAGGGAGGAAGGGCGCCGGATGACCCGCATCCTCGAGACGCTGCTCGGTCTGGCCCGCGGCAGCAGAGCGGATTCCGAGTCGCGTCCCGTCGACCTCGGCGAGATCGCTCGCCGCCGGGCCGAGGCCTGGCGAGACGTCGGAGCCCGACGGTCGCTGTCGATCGTCGACGCGGGGGAGAGCCGCGCCGTCATGGCGACGGCCGATCGGACCGTCGTCGAGAGCGCCCTCGACGCCGTGATCGACAATGCGGTGAAATACACCTCGGCGGGCGGCGTGATCGAGGTCGGCGCGACGGGTTCCACGGGTCGCCCCGGCATCGTCGTCCGCGACCACGGCCCCGGCCTCGACCCTGCGCAGATCGGCAACGCGACGGAGCGCTTCTGGCGCAGCGACGGTCCGGCCGACGTCGGCGGATCCGGTCTGGGCCTGGCGATCGCGACGGACCTGCTGCGTTCCATCGGCGGTGAGCTGAGCGTCGACTCCCCCGAGGACGGCGGACTGCGCGTCTCACTGTGGATGCAGACCGGAGAGCCGTCATGACCCTCGTCCGCAGGCTGGCTGCGGTCGCCTTCGGGGCAGCCATCGTGCTCGCGCTCAGCGCCTGCACCCCTTCCCACGGGGACTGGCGGGGGGAGAGCACCGTCATCGCCGGTGGCAGCCCCACAGGCGTCTACTACGAGTACGGGGAGCACCTGGCCGACGAGCTCAGCCAGCGACTGGGCGTCTCGGTGACCGTCGCCGAGACGAACGGGTCGGTCGACAACCTGCTGCGCGTCGCCGCGGGCGATGCTGTGGTGGGCTTCGCCCAGGGGGATGCCGCCGGGGATGCGGTCGCCGGCACCGGCGGGTTCGAGGATCCGCTTCCGCTTCAGGCGGTCGCGCGTCTGTACGACGAGTATCTGCACATCGTGGTGAGGGCGGACTCCGAGATCACCGATGTCGCGGAGCTCGCGGGGCGTCGGATATCGCTCGGTGCAGAGAACTCCGGCGTCAACGTGATCGCCACGCGCCTTCTGGATGCCGCCGCCGTCGACGTCGGGAGCATCGAGGACCCTCAACTGGGGCTCGCGGACTCGATCGCGGCGGTGAGCGCAGGAGAGATCGATGGATTCCTGTGGGTGGGGGGACTGCCCACCCCCGGCATCACGCAGTTGGCGAGCGAGGTCCCCATTCGGTTGTTGACGATCGATTCGGCCTGGGTGGCAGAGGTGAACGCCGAGCACTCGGGCGCCTACCGTCCGGCGGACATACCCGTCGGCACCTACGGAATCGAGGAGCCGGTCGTGACGATGGCGGTGCCGAACTTCCTGATGGCGGCATCCGACACCCCCGATGAGGTCATCCGTGACGTCGTCTCGACCCTTTTCGATGCTCGAGCGCGCATCGCGCAGGAGGTGCCGGTCGCCGCGCGTCTCGATCGTCGCCAGGCCATCTTCACGGAACCCGTCGAGCTGCACCCCGGCGCTCTCGAGTACTACCGAGACAGCCGGGATTGACCACGCCTCGCCCGCGATCACCCGGGGTGAGTCGATCCGGTAACGCCCCTGTTACGAGTCTCAAGAAATCCTCAAGAACTCTGCGGAGCCCTTTCGCGCTCTGACATCGTGAGGTCGTTCGCGCATGAGTCGACGCCGATTCGAAGCCCGAGGGGACGAGCTGCGCTCGACTCGACTCGATGGGCGACGCCGGAGGACCCGTGCCGGAGACAGACGAGTTTGGAGAAGAGATGACGTCAGACAACGCCCTCGTGGTGGTCGAGAACGTGCAGAAGCACTACGGCGACTTCCAGGCCCTCACCGACATCGATCTGACGGTCAACTCGGGTGAGGTCGTCGTCGTGATCGGTCCGTCCGGATCGGGCAAGTCGACGCTGTGCCGCACGATCAACCGCCTCGAGACCATCACGAGCGGCAGCATCCGGATCGACGGCAAGGAGCTGCCCGCCGAGGGCAAGGGCCTCGCGAACCTGCGCGCCGACGTCGGCATGGTGTTCCAGTCGTTCAACCTCTTCGCGCACCTGACGATCCTCGAGAACGTCACCCTCGGCCCGATCAAGGTGCGAGGTCTGAAGAAGGCGGATGCCGAGAAGGAGGCGCTGGAGCTGCTCGAGCGCGTCGGCGTCGCGAAGCAGGCGTCGAAGCTGCCCGCCCAGCTGTCGGGGGGACAGCAGCAGCGCGTGGCGATCGCGCGTGCGCTCGCGATGCACCCGAAGGTCATGCTCTTCGACGAGCCGACCAGCGCCCTCGACCCCGAGATGATCAACGAGGTGCTCGACGTGATGGTCGAGCTCGCACAGCAGGGGATGACCATGATCGTCGTCACGCACGAGATGGGCTTCGCCCGCAAGGCCGCCGACCGTGTCGTCTTCATGGCGGACGGCCACATCGTCGAGGAGGCGACGCCGGAGGAGTTCTTCACGAACCCGAAGAGCGATCGCGCCAAGGACTTCCTCTCGAAGCTCCTCACCCACTGATTCATACTTCACCCTCCGCACACACAGCACACGAAGGAGACGCACATGCGACGCACACGGACTCTGGCGGGAATCGGGATCGCGGCGGCAGCGCTGCTCGCCCTGACCGCCTGCAACAGCGGCACCCCGTCGAACCCTGGTGGCGACGCCGGGGGTGACGACGCCGGCGAGGACTCGACGTGGTTCGAGGTGGCGTCTGACGTCACGCTCGACGGCAGCCCCACGTTCGAGAAGATCCAAGAGGCGGGGAAGGTCACCGTCGGCGTGAAGGAGGACCAGCCGGGGCTCGGCTTCCTCGACGTGACGTCGGGAGAGCGCACCGGCTTCGACGTCGACATCGCCCGCTGGATCGCCGCATCCCTGGGCTACGACGAAGAGGACATCGAGTTCAAGCCGATCGCCTCGGCGAACCGTGAGCAGGCGATCGTGAACGGCGACATCGACTACTACGTCGGGACGTACTCGATCAATGACAAGCGCAAGGAGCTCATCGACTTCGCGGGTCCCTACTTCATCACGGGTCAGGGCCTTCTCGTCGCGGCTGACGCGCCGGGGGCCGACAAGCTCGAGGACTTCAACGGCAAGACCGTCTGTTCGGCGACCGGCTCGACGCCGATCCAGAACATCAAGGCGAACTTCCCCGAGATCAAGACGCAGGAATACGACCTGTATTCCGCATGCGTGCAGGATCTGATCGACGGCAAGGTCGACGCGGTCACGACCGATCAGGCGATCCTCATCGGCTATGCCGCGCAGTACCCGGACGACGTCAAGGTCACCGGGGGTCTGTTCACCGAGGAGCGTTACGGCGTTGGTCTCACGAAGGGTGATGACGTGCTCCGCGCGCACATCAACGACCTGTTCACGGACAACCCCGAGATCTGGCAGGCGATCTTCGACAAGAACCTCGGCTCCAGCGGCATCGAGGTCGAGCAGCCCGAAGTCGACGCGTACTGAATGACGTGAGGGCGGCCCCGTCGGGCCGCCCTCCACCGGATGAAGAGAAGGAGGCTGGCGTGGACGTCATCTTCGGCAACCTGGACCTGTGGGGAGGGGCCCTCGGGAACACACTGTTGGTGTTCTTCGCGGGCGGCGTGATCGCGCTGGTCCTGGGCATCATCGTGGGAGCGATGAGAGTCTCACCGGTACCGATCGCACGCGGCGTGGGGACCGTGTACGTGAACACCGTGCGGAACACGCCGCTCACGCTGGTCTTCTTCTTCTTCATCTTCGGCTATCCGCAGCTGGGGCTGCCGGATCTGTCGAACCTCGTCCTCGGCATCCTCGCGATCGGCATCTACACGGCCACCTATGTCGCGGAGGTGCTGAGGGCGGGCATCAATACGGTCCCGGTCGGGCAGGCCGAGGCCGCACGCGCGATCGGTCTCCCGTTCGGGCAGGTGATGACCGTGGTGATCCTCCCGCAGGCGTTCCGATCGGTCGTCCCTCCGATGATGAGCGTCTTCATCGCGCTGTTGAAGAACACGACTGTGGCAGCAGGGTTCTCGGTCGCGGAGCTCGCGGCGCTCCGTTCGACGATCAACGACAGTGCCGACCGACCGGGTAACCCGATGGAGGTCCTGCTCTGGGTCGCCGTCGTCTTCGTCGCCCTGGTCATGCTGATGAGCTGGCTGCAGCGCCATCTCGAGAACCGATGGAGGATCGCGCGATGAGCTCCGTACTGTACGACGTCCCCGGTCCGCGGGCGATCGCCCGCAACCGCTTCCTGGCCGTCATCACGATCGCTGTGGTCGTGATCGCCATCGGCTTCGTGGTCTACCGGCTCATCGAGACCGGACAGTTCACGGCGACGAAATGGTACGTCTTCTCGTTCTCCAACGTGTGGATGGGCATCCTCAAGGCGCTCGGCAACACGTTGGCCGCTTTCGCACTCGCTGCGGTTCTGAGCATCGTGCTCGGTTTCGTCCTGGCGATCGGGCGCCTGTCCGATCACGCCTGGGTACGGATTCCCGTCACCGTGATCACCGAACTCTTCCGGGCCGTGCCCGTGCTCGTGTTCATGATGCTGCTCTACTACGGCCTCCCCGTGATCGTCGACTTCAAGGTCGACCCCTACTGGGCCGTCGTCCTGGCGCTCATGGCGTACAACGGCTCAGTGCTCGCCGAGGTGCTGCGCGCCGGCGTCGAGTCGCTGCCCCGCGGGCAGAAGGAAGCGGGCTACGCGATCGGCCTCCGCAAGAGCGGTGTCATGCGGCTGATCCTGATGCCGCAGGCGATCAGGGCGATGCTGCCGGTCATCGTCGCCCAGCTCGTGGTCACGATGAAGGACACCGCCCTCGGGTTCATCATCACCTACCCCGAGCTGCTGTACTACGCCAAGCAGCTCACGTCCCAGCAGGGGCGGCCGATCCTGCAGTCGGCGTTCGTCATCGGCGGCATCTACATCATCATGTGCCTCATCCTCTCCGGCATCGCGAAGTGGGTGGAGATCCGCACGCGGCGCTCGCCCAAGGTCACGGGTCTGACCCCGGCGAACCCCGCCGCGGACGACGAGTCGACGCTCACCGAGGCGATCGCCATGCAGAAGGGCGCAGGCAGGTTCGACGGGACGAGCACCGGCGGGGTCTGAGCACCCCGCCGGGTCGCCGGTAGACTCGACTCTCGTGTCCGAGTCTCCAGAGATCACCCCAGAAGCGGTCGAAGCCGCTGTCGCCGCCGCCCTCGAGGCGATCGCCGCAGCCGCAGACACCGCAGAGCTGAAAGCGGCCCGCGCCGCACACGTCGCCGACGGATCGCCGCTCGCGGTGCTGAACGCGTCGATGCGCCAGGTCGCCCCTGAGAACAAGGCGGCCTTCGGCAAGCTGGTCGGCCAGGGCCGCGGTCAGGTGACGAAGGCGCTCGCCGCGAAGGAGGCCGAGCTCGCCGAGGCCGAGGTCGCCGCCCGGCTCGAGGCCGAGCGCGTCGACATCACCGCCGTGCCGTCGCGCACACGGGTCGGCGCGCGGCATCCGCTCACCCTGCTCAGCGAGCAGATCTCCGACATCTTCGTCGGCATGGGCTGGGAGATCGCGGAGGGGCCCGAGCTCGAGCACGAGTGGTTCAACTTCGACGCCCTGAACTTCGACGTGGACCACCCCGCTCGTCAGGAGCAGGACACCTTCTACGTCGACCCGACGTCGCGCCACCTCGTGATGCGGACGCACACCAGCCCTGTGCAGGTGCGCTCGATGCTCGACCGCGAGGTCCCGATCTACGTGCTGTGCCCCGGACGTGTGTACCGCACGGACGAATTCGACGCGACGCACCTCCCGGTGTTCACGCAGTTCGAGGGCCTCGTGATCGACAAGGGCATCTCGATGGCGCACCTCAAGGGCACGCTCGACCACGTCGCACGTCAGCTCTTCGGGCCGGAGGCCAAGACCCGCTTCCGCACGAACTTCTTCCCCTTCACCGAGCCCTCCGCCGAGCTCGACCTCTGGCACCCGACCTTCAAGGGCGGTGCGCGCTGGATCGAGTGGGGCGGCTGCGGCATGGTGAACCCGAACGTGCTGCGAGCGGCGGGCATCGATCCCGACGTCTACAGCGGCTTCGCCTTCGGGATGGGTGTCGAACGCGGACTCATGTTCCGCAGCGACGTGCAGGACATGCGTGACATGGCAGAGGGCGATGTCCGTTTCAGCGAGCAGTACGGGATGGTGGTGTGATGCGCGTCCCGCTTTCGTGGCTGCGTGAGTACGTCGATCTGGCAGCGGATGCCACGCCCGAGGATGTCCTCGCGGCGATGGTGTCGGTCGGATTCGAAGAGGAGGACGTGCACCGCTGCGACCTGACGGGTCCGATCGTCGTCGGCCAGGTGCTGTCGCTCGAGCCCGAGCCGCAGTCGAACGGCAAGACCATCAACTGGTGCCAGGTCGACGTCGGCGAGGCGAACGGGGGCGTCCGCGGGATCGTCTGCGGCGCGCACAACTTCGTTGTCGGGGACAAGGTCGTGGCGACCCTGCCGGGTGCGGTGCTCCCCGGGCCGTTCCCGATCGCCGCGCGCAAGACCTACGGTCATGTCTCCGACGGCATGATCGCCTCGGCGCGCGAGCTGGGCCTCGGCGATGAGCACAACGGCATCCTCGTGCTGTCCGACCTCGGGATCGATGCTCCGGTCGGCACCGACGCGATCGCCCTCCTCGGCCTCGACGACGTCGCGGTCGACGTGAACGTCACCCCCGACCGCGGCTACGCGTTCTCGGTGCGCGGCATCGCCCGCGAGTACTCGCACGCCACCGGCGCCGAGTTCCGCGATCCGGCCGAGCGCGACTTCGCCGAGCTGCAGCCCGGCACCGGGCACACCGCGATCATCGACGACCAGGCACCCGTGCGCGGCAAGGTCGGCGCGAGCGAGTTCGTCACGCGCGTCGTCCGCGACGTCGACCCCTCGCGGCCGACGCCGCCCTGGATGATCGCCCGTCTGTCGCTCGCTGGCATGCGCTCGCTGGGCGTGCTCATCGACATCACCAACTACGTGATGCTCGAGCTCGGTCAGCCGCTGCACGGCTACGACCTCGACACGCTGACCGGCGGCATCACCGTGCGTCGCGCGGCGAAGGGCGAGAAGATCACGACGCTCGACGGGCAGGAGCGTGCGCTCCACGTCGAGGATCTGCTGATCACCGACGACTCCGGCCCCATCGGCATTGCGGGCGTCATGGGCGGCGGCACGACCGAGATGACCGCGTCCACCCGCAACGTGCTCATCGAGGCGGCGACGTTCGACCCGGTGACGATCGCGCGCTCGGCCCGTCGCCACAAGCTGCCCAGCGAGGCGTCCAAGCGCTTCGAGCGCGGCGTGGACCCCCTGATCCCGTTCGTCGCGGCGCGCCGCGCGGCCGACCTCATGGTCGAACTCGCGGGCGGCACTCTCACAGAAGAGGGCGGGGCGCTGTTCGCCGAGGTGTTCGTGGGCGAAATCGAACTTCCCGCCGGCTTCGTGCAGACGCTGATCGGCGTCGATTACACGGATGCCGAGATCACGGGTGCGCTCGAGACGATCGGCGCCGAGGTGAGCCCTTCGGCGAGCTCAGGGACCCAGGACGGGTGGACGGTCATCCCGCCCACCTGGCGCCCCGACCTCACCGACAAATGGAGCCTCGCCGAGGAGGTCGCCCGCATCCACGGTCTCCACCGCATCCCCTCCGTGCTGCCGACGCCTCCGTCCGGACGTGGGCTCACTGCGCACCAGCGGGGGCGTCGCCGAGTAGCCAACGCCCTCGCGGCCGCCGGACTCGTGGAGATATCCGCGTTCCCGTTCACGAACGAGGCGCAGAACGATCTTCACGGCTCGGCGACGGGCGAGCACCTCCCCAGCATCCGCCTGGCGAACCCTCTCGACGGTCTGGCTCCGGCGCTGCGCCGGTCGCTGATCCCCGGGATCCTGCAGATCGCGCACCGCAACATCTCGCGCGGCTTCACGGATCTTGCGATCTTCGAGACCGGCACGGTGTTCCTGCCCGAGCAGGGCGTCGTGTACGGGACGGACGAGGTCCCTCCGCTCGGCGTGCGGCCGAGCGATGAGAAGCTCGCGGAGCTCAACGCATCGATCCCGCCGCAGCACCGACACGTCGCCGCGCTGTTCACCGGCAACGTGTCCGTACGTCAGCCGGGTCGTGCGGCCGAAGCAGCAGGGCTCTCGGAAGCGCTCGACGCGGTTCGGGTGATCGCGGCTGCCGCCGGCGTCGAGATCGACGTGGTCCAGACGCAGCGCGCGGCGCTGCACCCCGGCCGCACCGGATCGCTGCGCGTCGGCGAGGTCGAGGTCGGATACGTCGGCGAACTGCATCCCACGGTGGCGGCGGATGCCGATCTGCCCGGCCGCGCGACGGTGCTGGAGCTCGATCTCGACGGCATCCTCTCCCTCGCGGATGGCGGGACGGTCGCGGCATCGCTGTCGACCTTCCCCGCAGCGACCCAGGACGTCTCGCTCACCGTCGCCGCCGAGGTGCCGGCCGGAGAGGTCCGTGCTGCGCTGGTCGAGGGAGCAGGGCCGATGCTGGAGTCCGTGCGGCTCGTCGACGACTACCGCGGCGAGGGCGTGCCCGACGGGACCAAGAGCCTGACGTTCGCCCTGCGATTCCGTGCGGATGACCGCACGCTCACGGCGGCGGAGGCGACCGAGGCGAAGCTCGCCGGTGTCGCTGTCGCCGCGGAGCGGTTCGGCGCCGCGCTGCGCGACTGACACCCACAGCGGAACGGATCGGCGCGGTCGTCCCTCGGGGCGCCGCGCCGATCTGCTCTCGGCGGAACATCTTCCGCCTGCGGCCGGATGCTGATGGCATGGGCGTATGACGAACATGTTGATCCTCGGCGGAACCGGGTGGCTGTCGGGGCGCATCGCGGGCCAGGCGATCGAGGCGGGAATCGAGGTGACCTGCGTGAGCCGCGGAGAACGACGCTCGCCCGAGGGAGCCTCGGAGGTCTTCGCCGATCGAGACCAGCCAGAGGCTTACCGCGACGTCGCCGGACGCTCCTGGGATCACGTCGTCGACATCTCCTCTCGCGCCGATCACGTGGCCGCTGCCGTCGATGCCCTGGGCGAGCGCGCCCGACGATGGACCTATGTGTCGTCGGTGTCGGCGTATGCGGATGACACGACGATCGGTGCGGACGAGACTGCGGTGCTGCACGCGCCGGCCACTTCCAGCGATGACGACTACGGTGCGCAGAAGTCAGCGGCGGAGGGCGCCGTCCGTACGCTCGGCGATCGTGCGCTCGTCGTACGGCCCGGACTCATCGTCGGTGCCGGGGACCCCAGCGACCGGTTCGGATACTGGGCCGCGGCGTTCGTTCGTGCAGTGGACGGTGCCGTGCTGCTGCCGCCGACAGGAGACCGCGAGACCCAGGTCATCGACGTCGAGGATCTCGCGGCATTCGTCGTCGGCGCAACGGCGTCCGGGACGGTGAACGCGGTGGGCGACCGGCATCCGCTCTCGGACGTGCTCGCGCTGTTCGAGGAGGCGAGCGGTGAGCGCCACGAGATCACCGTGGCGGACGAGGACGTATTGGTCGACGCGGGCGTCTCGTATTGGATGGGGGAGCGTTCGCTGCCGCTGTGGCTTCCGCCGGACACGCCGGGCTTCATGACGCGGACGAACGCGCGCTACCGCGAGGCCGGAGGGATGCTGCGACCGCTTGAGGACACGATCGCTGCGGTGACCGCCGACGAGCGGGCTCGGGGAGTGGACCGTCCGCGCAGATCCGGTCTCACCCGGGCCGAGGAGCTGGCGCTGCTCGACGCGCTGCGCACATCCGGTTCCTGAGCGAGCGGGGCGAGACGAGGGGCGCGGCTAGACTGCTGAGCAGTGACACGGGGTGCCGCATCCGCGGCTGAGAACAGACCCGTCGAACCTGATCTAGTTAGAACTAGCGAAGGGATGTCGCGATGAGCGATCTTCTGCGTCCGGAACACACTCTCGACCTCGCCTCAGAGGCCGCCGCGCTGCTCGAGGCGGTGAGATCGACGCCCCCGCTCACGCACTGCATCACGAACAGCGTGGTCACCGGCTTCACCGCGAACGTGCTCCTCGCCGTCGGAGCGGCCCCCGCCATGGTCGACATCGTCGGAGAGTCAGGGCTCTTCGCGGGCATCGCCTCAGGGCTGCTTGTGAACCTCGGCACGCCCACTCCCGAGCAGCGCGAGGCCGCTCTCGAGGCCGCGACAGGTGCGACGGCATCTGGTACCCCGTGGGTCCTCGACCCGGTCGCCATCGGTGCGCTTCCGGTGCGCACGAGCCTCGCCGACGAGCTGGTGGCTCTGCGGCCGACCGCCATTCGCGGCAACGCCTCGGAGATCCTCGCACTCGCTGGACTCAGCGGCGGCGGGCGGGGCGTCGACGCCACCGACAGCACGGATGACGCCGCCGACGCCGCATTCTCGCTCGCCGAGCGCTTCGGCAGCGTCGTCGCCGTCTCGGGTCCCATCGATCTGATCACGGACGGCGCCAGGGTGCTCCGCCTCGCGAACGGGCATGAGCTGCTCACGAGGGTCACCGGCGGCGGGTGCGCTCTCGGCGCCGTGATGGCTGCTTTCCTGGGGGCTGCACGTTCCACCGGCCACGACGCGCTCGCTGCTGTCGCCTCGGCCAGCCTCGCTTACACGGTCGCGGCCGAGCGTGCGGCGGCGGAGTCCGCGGGGCCGGGAAGCTTCGCGGTCGCGCTGCTCGACCACCTCGCCGCCGTGGGTCCTGACGACGTCGTCGCGGCAGCGCGCGTCGAGGCAGGTGCGCGGTGATCGCGGATCTCTCCGTCTACCTGGTCACAGACCCCGCGCTCTGCGGCGCCCGAGGCGTCGTCGAGACCGTGCGTCGAGCCGTCGAGGGCGGCGTCCGCATCGTGCAGCTGCGCGACAAGGATGCCTCGGACGCTGAGACCACCGCGCAGCTCATCGAACTGTCGCGAGTGATCGACGGTCGGGCGCTCCTCGTCGTCAACGACCGCCTCGACGCCGCGCTCGCGGCTCGCGCGGCCGGCGCGCGCGTCGACGGCGTGCACCTGGGACAGGGCGACGAGTCCGTCATCAGGGCGCGGGCCGAACTCGGGCCCGACGCGCTGATCGGCCTCACCGCGAACAGCGCGGAGCACCTCGCGGCGGTCGGTCGGCTGCCCGAAGGGACGGTCGACTACCTCGGCGTCGGCGTGATCCGCCCCACGAGCACGAAGCCCGACCATCCGCCTGCGCTCGGCATCGACGGTTTCGCCGCCGTCGCGGCGGCGAGCCGGTTGCCCTGCGTCGCGATCGGCGGTGTCGGGATCGACGACCTCGGTGCGCTGCGGGCCGCAGGTGCGGCCGGGGTGGCCGTCGTCTCGGCGCTGTGCGCGGCCGACGACCCGCGCACGGCCGCCGAGGGCTTCGCCGGCCGGTGGCGCGCGGCCGGCGTGCCCCGTGTGCTGAGCATCGCGGGCAGCGACCCCTCCGGAGGCGCGGGCATCCAGGCCGACCTCAAGTCGATCGCGGCGTCCGGCGGCTACGGCATGGCGGTGCTGACGGCGCTCACGGCGCAGAACACGACGGGGGTGCGCGACGTGCACGTGCCCCCGACCGGCTTCCTGCGGACCCAGCTCGACGCGATCTCCGATGACATCATCGTCGACGCGGTCAAGATCGGCATGCTCGCGAACGCCGACGTGATCCGCACCGTGGCGGAGTGGCTCGATGAGACCCGCCCGCCCATCGTGGTGATCGACCCCGTCATGGTCGCGACGAGCGGAGATCGGCTGCTCGACGGAGAGGCCGAGCACGAGCTGGCGCGGCTGCTGACGAGAGCGCAGCTCATCACTCCGAACCTGGGCGAGCTCGCCGTGCTGAGCGGGCGGGAAATCGACGGCTGGGAGGACGCGCTCGCCGCAGCATCCGATCTGTCCGCGTCGACGGGAGCGCAGGTCCTCGTCAAGGGCGGCCATCTCGAGGGCGACGAGGCGCCCGATGCGCTGGTGGACGCCGCCGAGGGCGAGACGACGGAGTTCGGCGGAGTCCGCATCCCGACCACGCACACCCACGGAACCGGGTGCTCGCTCTCATCGGCCGTCGCGACCCATCTCGCGCGGGGTGCCGCGCCAGCCGCAGCGGTCGGTGCGGCGCGGAGCTGGCTGCGGGAGTCGTTGACGGCGGCGGACGCCCTCCAGGTCGGACGCGGCAACGGCCCCGTGCACCACTTCGCCGGGCTCTGGTCACGCGCCGCCGCGCCGGCATCCGTCGACCCCGCCTCCCTCACCGCCGAGTGGTGGGAGCGCATCGAGGGCACCCGTCGGGAAATCGACGAGCTCCCGTTCATCCGCGCGCTCGCTGACGGCACCCTCGATCAGACCGCCTTCCGGTTCTATCTCGCTCAGGACGCGCTGTACCTGCGCGAGTACGCACGGGTGCTGGCGGCGGCATCGCGGCTGGCTCCCACATCTGCGGAGCAGGCCTTCTGGGCGGGCTCGGCTCAGGGATCCATCGTCGGCGAGCTCGAACTGCACGCCTCCTGGCTCGCACCGGGCGCCGGCGTGGGAGCCTCGACCTTCGCGGCGACGCCGTCGCCGACCACGACCGCGTACCTCGACCATCTGCGATCGACGGCGTTCGGCGGAGACTACGCAGAACTCGTCGCGGCCGTGCTGCCGTGCTTCTGGCTGTACACCGACCTCGGGCGGCGCCTGCAGTCGGGAGAGTTCGGTGACGAGGCGATGGACCCCGCACACCCGTACGCCGACTGGCTCGCGACCTACGCCGACCCCGCGTTCGAGGAGGCGACCGCGCAGGCCATCGCGATCGCGGGAACGGCCGCTGCATCCGCGGGGCCGGACGCGCGGAACCGCCTTTTCCGTGCCTTCGCGGTATCGAGCGGGCACGAGCGCGCCTTCTTCGCTGCGCCGCTCGACGCCGCGCTCCCCGTCTGAGCCGACCAGCGCGGGCGGTGCGCGATGCGCGTGCACCGCCCGCGCGGCGAAGGATGACGGCCGGGATTTGCGGATGCCGCCGCCGGCGCGCTATCGTCGCGGCATGTCCTCGGCTCCTCTCGCTCCCGTCCTGCGGGTCTCGATCGAGCGCCGACGCCGCGGCGGACGCCGACTCTAGGCGACCCCGCGCTCCCGCGTGCCCTGCACGTCGGTCGAGTCTCGGAGTCGCCGCCTCGGCCCGACCATCCTCGTCCTTCGTCTCGCTGAGCTCGCTCGGGAACCGCGAGCGGAGCCGAACCGCCCGGGAACCGCGCGGTGCCGTGCTCCGTCACGAGCAGTGAGCGAAAGGACTGACCGTTAAGGTAGAACCATGACGTACACCGTCGCCGTTTCCGGCGCATCCGGCTATGCGGGCGGCGAGATCCTGCGCCTGCTGGCCGCTCATCCCGACATCGAGATCCGCACCGTCACCGCG
This sequence comes from Microbacterium sp. ZW T5_45, assembly GCF_044987415.1. NCBI lineage: Bacteria > Bacillati > Actinomycetota > Actinomycetes > Micrococcales > Microbacteriaceae > Microbacterium > Microbacterium sp. ZW T5_45. The sequence continues at coordinate 53,111 of NZ_JBJDRJ010000020.1, forward strand.
CACTCGAACGCCGGCCAGCCGCTGATTCAGCACCAGCCGCACCTGCGCTCGCTCGCGCACTTGACGCTGCAGGACACGACGCCCGAGGTCCTCGCCGGACACGACATCGTCTTCCTCGCGCTCCCGCACGGACAGTCCGGGCAGTACACCGACGCTCTCGGCGACGTTCCGCTCGTGATCGACGCGGGTGCGGACCACCGGCTCACCTCGCAGGACGCCTGGGACGCCTTCTACGGCGGGGTCTTCCACGACCCGTGGACGTACGGCGTCCCCGAGCTCCCCGTCTCCGGATCGACGCAGCGGGAGGCGCTGCGCGGCGCGACACGCATCGCCGCCCCGGGGTGCAACGCCTCGACCGTCAGCCTCAGCCTGGCCCCGGGCGTGGCCGCCGGCGTGATCGACCCCGGCGACATCGTCTCGGTGCTCGCCGTCGGACCCTCGGGCGCGGGCAAGAGCCTCAAGACGAACCTGCTCGCGAGCGAGATCCTCGGCTCGGCCAACCCCTACGCGGTCGGCGGTACGCACCGGCACATCCCAGAGATCCGCCAGGCCCTCGCGGCCGCCGGCTCGATCACGCCCGACAGCATCCGCATCTCGTTCACCCCGGTCATCGTGCCCATGGCGCGTGGCATCCTCGCAACGTCCAGTGCGCCGATCGTCGAGGGCGTCACCGATGCGGAGATCCGTGCTGCCTGGGAAGGCGCGTACGGCGGCGAGACCTTCGTGCAGCTGCTGCCCGAAGGGCAGTTCCCGCGCACGGCCGATGTACTCGGCGCGAACACCGCGCTCATCGGTCTCGCCATCGACAGGGCGGCGAACCGCGTCACCGTGGTCACCGCCGTCGACAACCTGGTCAAGGGCACCGCGGGTGCCGCCATCCAATCCATGAACATCGCGCTGGGCCTCCCCGAGGACCGCGCCCTCTCCGTGAACGGAGTCGCACCGTGAGTGTCACCGCCCCCGCAGGATTCGAGGCGGCCGGAGTCGCCGCCGGTCTCAAGTCGACCGGCAAGCCCGACGTCGCCGTCGTCGTCAACCGCGGCCCGCGGAAGGTCGGCGCCGCCGTGTTCACGAGCAACCGCGCCAAGGCCAACCCGATCATCTGGTCGCAGCAGGTCGTGGCCGACCGGGTCGTCGAGGCCGTCGTGCTGAACTCCGGCGGAGCCAACTGCTTCACCGGATCGTTCGGGTTCCAGACAACGCACCAGACGGCGGAGAAGGCGGCCGAGCTGCTGGGCATCAGCGCCGGCGATGTGCTCGTGTGCTCCACCGGCCTGATCGGCACCGGAGACGAGGCCTTCCGTGCGAAGGTGCTCGCCGGCACCGCCCAGGCGATCTCGGAGCTGTCCACCGATGGCGGGGAGAGCGCCGCCCATGCGATCATGACCACCGATACGGTCGCGAAGACCGCGATCGTGAGCCGTGACGGCTGGACGATCGGCGGCATGGCGAAGGGGGCGGGCATGCTCGCGCCCGGCCTCGCCACGATGCTCGTGGTGCTCACGACGGATGCCGATCTCGAGCCGCTCGAGGCCGACGCGGCGCTGCGCGGTGCGACCGGCCGCACGTTCGATCGTCTCGACTCCGACGGCTGCATGTCGACGAACGACCAGGTGACCCTGCTCGCGAACGGCGCCAGCGGTGTGAAGCCCGATCTCGACGCCTTCGGCGCGGCGCTCGCCGAGCTCTGCCAGGATCTCGCGGTGAAGCTGCAGGGGGACGCCGAGGGAGCGAGCCACGACATCACGATCGAGGTGCAGCACGCGGCATCCGAGCAGGAGGCGGTCGAAGTCGGCCGCTCGGTCGCGCGGAACAACCTCTTCAAGGCGGCGATCTTCGGCAACGACCCGAACTGGGGACGCGTGCTCGCAGCCATCGGCACGACGAACGCGCAGTTCGACCCCTATGACGTCGACGTCTGGATGAACGGCGTGCGCGTCTGCGCAGCCGGCGGCCCCGACCGTCCGCGCGAGGAGGTCGACCTCACCCCTCGTGCGACGCACCTCATCATCGACCTCAAGATCGGCGAGGCCACGGCATCCGTCCTCACCAACGACCTCACCCACGACTACGTGCACGAGAACAGCGCCTACGCGTCATGACCGACATCCAGGACACTCCGGCTGAGCTCGCCGCCGTCAAAGCGGGGACGCTCATCGAGTCGCTCCCGTGGCTGAAGAAGTTCCGCGATCAGATCGTCGTCGTCAAGTACGGCGGCAACGCGATGGTCTCGGACGAGCTGCAGGAAGCCTTCGCCCAGGACATCGCCTACCTGCGCTATGTCGGTGTGCAGCCGGTCGTCGTGCACGGCGGCGGGCCGCAGATCTCGAACATGCTCGATCGTCTCGATATCCCGAGCGAGTTCAAGGGCGGCTACCGGGTCACCACCACCGAGGCGATCAGCGTCGTGCGCATGGTGCTCACCGGCCAGGTGAACCCGCAGCTCGTGTCGAAGATCAACTCGCACGGTCCGATCGCGACCGGGCTCAGCGGCGAGGACGCCGGTCTCTTCGGCGGGCGTCGCCGCGGTGTCATGATCGAGGGGGAAGAGGTCGACCTCGGACGCGTCGGAGATGTCGTCGAGGTGGACCCGACGCCGGTGCTCGACCATCTCGCCGCCGGCCGCGTGCCGGTGGTGTCGAGCATCGCGCCCGACCTGGATCACCCCGGTCAGTCGCTCAACGTCAACGCGGATGCCGCCGCTGCGGCGCTCGCGGTCGCCCTCGGCGCCCGCAAGCTCGTGATCCTCACGGACGTGCCCGGACTCTACGCCGACTGGCCGAACCGGGACTCGCTCGTCTCGCACCTCACCTCGGATGCGCTCATCGAGATGCTCCCCGGGCTCGAGTCGGGGATGATCCCCAAGATGCGGGCATGCCTCGACGCCGTCGAGGGCGGAGTGGACGCCGCAGCCATCATCGACGGACGGGTGCCGCACTCGGTGCTCGTCGAATTGTTCACCAGCAAGGGAATCGGAACAGAAGTGGTCTTGGGAAGCGCAGGGACGAAGGCATGAGCAACTGGCAGGATGACGCGGCGAGCGACCTCGTCCTCAATGCGGGACCACGTCTGGCGCTGCTCACGCGCGGCGAGGGTTCGTACCTCTGGGATGACGAGGGCACCCGCCACCTGGATTTCCTCGCCGGGATCGCGGTGACCTCGCTCGGCCACGCGCACCCGGTCTTCGTCGAGGCCGTGTCGCGACAGGCCGCGACCCTCGCCCACGTGTCGAACTACTTCGCGACGCCGTCGCAGCTCGCCCTCGCCGCCCGCCTCAAGCGCCTCGCCGGTGCGGGCATCGATGGGCGGGTGTTCTTCTCGAACTCCGGTGCCGAGGCGAACGAGGCGGCGTTCAAGCTCGCGCGCCTGCACGGCGGCACCGAGCGCCCGCGCATCCTCGCGCTCGAGAACGGCTTCCACGGCCGCACCATGGGCTCGCTGGCCCTCACGGCGAAGGCGGCCATGCGTGCGCCGTTCGAGCCGATGCCCGGCGGCGTCGAGCACATCCCCGCGACCATCGAGGCGCTGGAGGCCGCGATCGACGATCGTGTCGCCGCTGTCATCGTCGAACCCATCCAGGGCGAGGCGGGCGTCGTCGAGCTGCCGGAGGGGTACCTCGCGGCTGCCCGCGCACTGACCCTGAAGCACGGTGCGCTGCTCATCGTCGATGAGATCCAGACCGGCGCCGGACGCACCGGTGCCTGGTTCGGGTTCAGCCACGAGGGCATCACCCCCGATGCGATCACCCTCGCGAAGGGCATCGGCGGCGGCTTCCCGATCGGCGCCCTCGTCACCTACGGCGCCGCGAGCGCGCTGTTCACCCCGGGCTCGCACGGATCGACCTTCGGTGGCAACCCGCTCGCGACCGCCGTCGCCGATGCGGTGCTGACCGAGATCGAGAGTGCGGGCCTCGTCGAGAACGCCGCACGCCGCGGTGCCGAGATCCGCGAGGCCATCGAGAGCATCGGCTCGCCGCTCGTCGACGGCGTGCGCGGCCGAGGTCTGCTCATCGGTGTCGGCCTGACTGCGCCGGTCGCGGGTGAGGTCGTCGCGGCCGCCCAGAAGCGCGGTCTCATCGTGAACGCCGCCAACCCCGAGACCGTGCGCATCGCGCCCGCTCTCACGATCGGCGATCAGGAGATCGCCGAGTTCCGCGACCTCTTCGCCGCCGCGCTCTCGGACGTCGCGGCATCCCTCACCCCGTCCGGAAAGGCCGACCTGTGACCCGCCACCTGCTGCGCGATGACGACCTGACCTCCGCCGAGCAGGCGGAGATCCTCGACCTCGCCCTCGAACTGAAGAAGGATCGCTGGGCCGACAAGAGCCTCGCCGGTCCCCAGACGGTCGCGGTGATCTTCGACAAGTCGTCGACGCGTACCCGGGTCTCGTTCGCGGTCGGCATCGCCGATCTCGGCGGCTCGCCGCTCATCATCTCCACCGCGAGCAGCCAGCTCGGCGGCAAGGAGACCCCATCCGATACGGCTCGCGTGCTCGAGCGCCAGGTCGCCGCGATCGTGTGGCGCACCTATGCGCAGTCGGGGCTCGAGGAGATGGCCGCCGGCACCCGTGTGCCCGTGATCAACGCACTGTCGGACGACTTCCACCCCTGCCAGCTGCTCGCCGACCTGCTCACGATCCGTGAGCACAAGGGCGAGCTCAAGGGGCTCACCCTGACGTTCTTCGGAGACGGCCAGAGCAACATGGCGCACTCCTACGCGCTCGCCGGCGTCACCGCCGGCATGCACGTGCGCATCGCCTCGCCGGCGGAGTACGCCCCTCGAGCGGACGTCGTCGAGGCGGCCGACCGCCGTGCAGCGGAGACCGGAGGATCGATCACGCTGCTCACCGATCCGATCGAGGCGGCCGCCGGTGCCGACGTGATCGTCACCGACACCTGGGTGTCGATGGGCAAGGAGGAGGAGAAGCTCGCGCGCATCCGTGACCTCGGCGGCTACAAGGTGACGCCCGAGACCATGACGCTCGCCGACTCCGACGCGATCTTCATCCACTGCCTGCCCGCGGACCGCGGGTACGAGGTCGACTCCGAGGTGATCGACGGGCCGCAGAGCGTGGTCTGGGACGAGGCAGAGAACCGTCTGCACGCGCAGAAGGCCCTGCTCGTCTGGTTGCTGCGGAAGAACGGGACGGCCGCCTGATGAGCGAGACCACGCACAACGGTACGAACGAGGGAGCCCTGTGGGGCGCCCGGTTCGCGAGCGGCCCGTCGCCCGAGCTCGCCGATCTGAGCCGGTCGACGCAGTTCGACTGGATCCTCGCGCCCTACGACATCGCAGGATCGCACGCGCACGCCACCGCGCTGGAGACAGCCGGCTATCTCGAGGCCGATGAGGCCGCGCGCATGCATGAGGGACTGGATGCCGTCGCCCGCAAGGTGGCCGACGGCGAGCTGCGGCCGCAGCCGTCCGACGAGGACGTGCACGGCGCGCTCGAGCAGGCGTTGATCGCGGAGCTCGGTCCAGAGCTCGGCGGACGCCTGCGCGCGGGGCGCAGTCGCAACGACCAGATCGCGACACTCGTGCGCATGTACCTGATCGACCACGCGCGCGTCATCGCCCGCGACATCCTGCGGGTCATCGATGCGCTCGTGGCGCAGGCCGAGGCGCACCCCGACGCGATCCTGCCCGGCCGCACCCACCTGCAGCACGCGCAACCGGTGCTGCTGGCCCACCATCTGCAGGCGCATGGCTGGCCGCTGGTGCGCGAGCTCGAGCGGCTCGTCGACTGGCGTCGTCGCGCCGGCGTCTCGCCCTACGGCGGGGGAGCGCTCGCGGGATCCACGCTCGGGCTCGATCCGGCGCTGGTCGCCCGCGAGCTCGGTCTCGACCGTCCGGCCGAGAACTCGCTCGACGGCACGGCCGCCCGTGATGTGGTGGCGGAGTTCGCGTTCATCACCGCGATGACCGGCGTCGATCTCTCGCGCCTGAGCGAGGAGATCATCCTCTGGAACACGCGCGAGTTCGGTTTCGTGACGCTGCACGACAGCTATTCGACCGGGTCGAGCATCATGCCGCAGAAGAAGAACCCCGACATCGCCGAGCTCGCTCGCGGCAAGTCGGGCCGTCTGATCGGCAACCTGTCCGGGCTGCTGGCGACGCTGAAGGGGCTTCCGCTCGCATACAACCGTGACCTGCAGGAGGACAAGGAGCCCGTCTTCGACTCCGTGCAGACCCTCGAAGTCGTGCTTCCCGCGTTCGCGGGCATGGTCGCCACGCTGAAGTTCGACACCGAGCGGATGGCGGCGCTCGCGCCGCAGGGCTTCTCTCTCGCGACCGACGTCGCCGAGTGGCTCGTCAAGCGTCGGGTTCCGTTCCGCGACGCTCATGAGATCTCCGGCGCGCTGGTGCGTGCCTGCGAAGAGCAGGGCATCGGGCTCGAGGACGCCTCCGACGAGCTGCTGCTCTCGGTCTCGCCGCACCTCGTCCCCGAGGTGCGCGAGGTGCTGACGATCGAGGGTTCCGTGGCCTCCCGCACGGGAGCAGGCGGAACTGCGCCGGTGCGCGTCGCCGAGCAGCGGGCCGAACTCGTCGCCCGCGCCCAGGCGGCGGCGCACGCGCTCGGCCTCTGAGGCCTTCTCGGCCTCGCTGTGCTCAAAGCGCGGCGACACTTCCCGGAACCGGTGACGGATCCCGGACGATCCTGCAGGATCCGTCCGTGATCCGTCACCGGTTCCGTCTTCCGTCGTGCGCTCATCGACGTGCCCGGGCGAGTGCCGCGAGGATCGCGCGCTGCACCAGCGGCCAGTCGTACACGATCTGCGCGTAGTCGAAGCGCAACGTCTCGAACCCCTGGACGGATGCTGCGGCATCCCGCATCCGATCGCGGTGTCTGTGCGAGGACGAACGGTGGTTCGCCTCGCCGTCGGCCTCGAGGATCAGCCGGCCGTCGATCACGAAGTCGACCCGGCCGACGCCCCGGATGTCGACCTGGGACCGCATGGTCAGTCCGAGCAGAAGCAGACGGAGCCGGAGGAGAGACTCCAGTCCGCTGTCAGCATCCGACCGGGCGAGATCGATCAGCCATCGGGCGGTCCGGGGGAGGGCGCCGCGAATCCTCTTCCGTGCTGCGGCGGAGAGTTTCTGCTGTCTCCAGGCGGATTCGTACGCGGCGAAGAAGGCCTCGTCGCCGCCGCACACACGGAGGTGCAGCAGCGCGGTCTCGACGTCGACCGTGCGCAGCGGCGGGGTCCCGTCGCGGTAGTGCGAGACGCAGGCGCACTGCGGATGCGGGAGCGGATGCTGTCCGCGATCGAGCCAGACATGGGGTGCGCTCGGGGCCTCGAGCACCCAGATGCCGTGGGTCATGAGGGCGCTCGCGCAGGTCAGGGCGCCGCCGTGCTCGATCGCCGTGCGTTCATCGGCGTCGAGGGGACGTGCGGCGAAGATGCCGGAGCGGATGCGCTCGATCGAGCCGCGACGGACCTGTCCGGCGAGCGCCTGGCGGGTGAACCCGAGCCTCTGCAGCTCGGTGCCACGCGCGACTCCGCCGAGCCGGGTGATGGTGTCCTTCGCGGAGAGCATGCGATGAGCATCGCGCACGCGGGCGGCTCAGAGCGGGCGGATTCCCTGATGTGGATGGATTTTGCCGGGTTCTGCGTCTGTGCACGAGAGGTCGGCGACGACGCATCCCGGAAGGACGGACGGATCCCGGATGCTTCAGTGTGTGAGCATCCGGGATCCGTCATCGGTGCCGGGAACCGTCGCGGCTCGTCGGCTCGGTCGGCTTCGCGGCTCCGCCTGTGCGGCGCTGGACGGCGGGGCTCAGTGCAGGGCGTCGTCGGCTGAGGAGCGCGTCCAGCGGGTGAAGGTCACCACCAGACCCGGACGGGTCGGACCGGCGAGGAAGGGGCCGGCGGATGCCGCGGCCGAGCCGTCGAACGGAGCCACGCGCACCAGCCGCCACTCGCCTCCCGCGGCGCGAGCGCGCACGATGACGGCATCCGCCCATCTGCTCACGCGCACGGTCAGTTCGCTGCCGTGCCAGTCGTCGACGTGGCCGACCGACCAGTCCGAGCGGATGTCGGTCACGACGGCGCCGAGGCCCAGATGTCCGTCGGCGTACTCGACCCCGGCCTTGATCCAGTGCTCGTCGTCGCGTCGGACGAAGATGCCGGTCTGGTCGAACTGGCCGTCCCAGGGGGCGCGGAACGACACCTCCATGGCCTCGCCGACCGCGAGCGGTGCGAGCAGCGCGTGCTCGGTGTCGTGCACGAAGCCGTAGGCCGTATGGCGCCAGGCGTCGCTTCCCTCAGCGGCGGTGACGACGAGTGTGCCGTCACGTTCTTCCGCAGTGACGGGCTCAGTCGTCCACGTACCGGATGTCCAGGAGATCATGTCTGATTCAGGCATGATCCGAAGATATAACCAAAAAAGGCATATGTCTAGAATATTCATGTTATGGTTATGTGATGGTTGTGGCTGTTCTTGCAGACATCGTCGGATCGCGAAGACTCGCCGATCGCTCCGCCGCGCAGAGCACGCTCGACGAGACGATCGCGGCCGTCGAGGCCGCGTTCCCGCTCGCCGCGCAGCCGCTGACGCCGACGGTCGGCGACGAGCAGCAGGGCGTCTACCGCACGCTCGCCGAGGCGATGACCTCGCTGCTGCTCATCCAGCTGCGTCTGCCCGAGGGGCTGGCGTTCCGGTTCGGCATCGGCGTCGGCGAGGTGCGGGCCGTCGAATCCGTACACCGCGAGCTCGCGGACGGCCCCGGCTGGTATGCAGCACGAGCAGCGATCGAGATCGTGCACGCCCGCGAGGGACGCGCCGTGCCGAGGACCCGGACGTGGATTGTCGGTGCCCCGGGGCAGGATGAGGTCATGGAGAGCACGATCGCGTCATCGAACGCCTATCTGCTCGCGCGGGACGAGCTCGTCGGCGCGATGAGCGCGCGGGCGCGCCGGCTCACCTATGGCCGGATCATCGGCACCTCGCAGCAGGAGCTCGCGGCGCAGGAAGGCATCACTCAGCCGGGCGTGTCCAAAGCCCTGCGCACCGCGGGTGCAGCGGCCCTGATCGAGGGGCTGGCGGCACTCAACGGAGACGCATCGTGATCTTCGCCGGCTTCATCCTCCTCGCGATCGGCGCCGTCGACCTCGTTCGGCAGTTCGCATCGCTGCGCTGGGTCGGCTACCTCTCCGTCGCCGTGATCCTGCTCCTGCTCGGCGGCGCGGCCGACGCGCTGCTGCCGATGCTCGCGGCGCTGGTCGCAGGCGCGGTCTGGGTGTGGTGCATGCCGGCCGAACGCCGAGCTCCTGCGGGGTTCTGGCCCGCGGTGATCCTCGGCGTGGTGAGCATCGGCGCTGTGGCGTCGATGGGCGCCCGCGTGGATGCCGGGCTCATCGGATCGGTGTGGGAGCTGCGCTCGCCGTTCGGGAATGTTCCCTTCGATCTCGCGCTGCTCGCATTGGGGGCGGGCGCGTTCCTGCTCGAGTCGGCGAACCTCGTCGTGCGTGCGGCGCTCGACGGAGAACACACCTGGCGGCCGGTGGAGATCGCTCGGCGCAACGGAGCGCAGGTGTCGGAGACGGGCGATGCGTCCGGTCCTGAAGACCACATGTCCGGAGCGGATGCCGTGACGACGGTCACCCGCGAATCGGATGCCGCGACGCCGGAAACCGCAACGCTGAGTCATGCGGCGTCTGATGCCGGGATCCCGGACGCGGCCGAATCGCATGGCGCCGATGCCGATGCCGATGCCGATGCCGATGCCGATGCCGATGCCGATGCCGGTGCCGGTGCCGATGCCGATGCCGATGCCGGTGCCGGTGCGGACCCCGCCCCTGCGGCTTCCGAGGCCCGCCCGCTCCGTGGCGGATTCCAGGGCGGCAGACTGATCGGTCCTCTCGAGCGCGTGCTGGTCATGATGCTGACGCTGGCCGCCGCCTATCCGATCCTCGCGGCGATGCTGGCGGCGAAGGGCATCGTGCGGTTCCCCGAGATCTCGAAGGACGGCGAGACCGGAGCGCGGGCAGAGTACTTCCTCGTCGGCAGCCTGGTGAGTTGGCTGATCGCGCTGGCCGCAGCCTTCCTCGTGTGGTGGGCCGCGCACAGCTGAGCGCGTCCGCGCTGATAGCCTGGAAAGCGTGTCGAATCCCGATCTGAAGACCGCCGAGCCGGCGATCGACCCCGCGTTCGAGAACGTGTGGGACGAACTCGTCTGGCGTGGGCTGGTCCACGTATCCACAGACCAGGAGGCGCTGCGCGCCCTGCTCGCCGGGGATCCGATCACGTATTACTGCGGCTTCGACCCGACGGCGCCGAGCTTGCATCTCGGCAACCTCGTGCAATTGCTGACGCTCCGCCGGATCCAGCTCGCCGGGCACAGGCCGCTCGGCCTCGTCGGCGGCTCGACCGGTCTGATCGGCGATCCGCGTCCGACCGCCGAGCGCACGCTGAACACCCCGGAGACCGTCGTCGAGTGGGTCGGCCGTCTGCGGGCCCAGGTCGAGCGCTACCTCAGCTTCGAGGGCGACAACGCGGCGCGGATCGTCAACAACCTCGATTGGACGGCGCCGCTGTCGGCGATCGACTTCCTGCGCGAGATCGGCAAGCACTACCGCGTCGGCACGATGCTGAAGAAGGACGCTGTCGCCGCGCGCTTGAACTCCGACGCCGGCATCAGCTACACCGAGTTCAGCTACCAGATTCTGCAGGGGATGGACTTCCTCGAGCTGTACCGGCAGTACGACTGCGTCCTGCAGACCGGCGGCAGCGATCAGTGGGGCAACCTCACCAGCGGCACGGATCTCATCCACCGCGTCGAGGGAACCTCGGTGCATGCGATCGGCACGCCGCTGATCACGAACAGCGATGGCACCAAGTTCGGCAAGAGTGAGGGCAACGCGATCTGGCTCGATGCCGAGATGTGCAGCCCCTACCGGATGTACCAGTTCTGGCTGAGCACGACGGATGCCGATGTCATCGACCGTCTCAAGGTGTTCACTTTCCTCAGCAGGGCGGAGATCGAGGAGTACGCCGCGCTCGTGGAGTCGGAGCCGTTCCGCCGAGCAGCGCAGAAGCGCCTTGCTCTCGAGGTCGTCGCCACGGTGCACGGCCTCGAGGCGGCCGCGGCCGTGATCGCGGCATCCGAGGCTCTCTTCGGACAGGGCGATCTCACCTCCCTCGATGCGGCGACGCTCCGCACCGCTCTCGACGAACTTCCGCACGCGACTCTGGTGGCCGGGACGACGGTGATCGACGCGCTCGTCGCGACCGGTCTCGTGTCCAGCCTCGGCGAGGCGCGGCGGGCGATCGCTCAGGGCGGGGTCTCTCTCGACGGCACGCGCATCGAAGACGACTCGGCGATCGTGCAGGGCTCGCTTCCGGGCGGAGTCTCGGTACTCCGACGCGGCAAGAAGACCCTCGCCGGGATCTTCATCTCCTGATCGCGACGCTCCGCCTGCGACTCCTCGGTGTCGCAGGCGGAGCCGGTCCGAGAGAGCAGACGGATGCCGTTCACGCCGAGCCACGCGCTGGTCGCCCTGCCGTTCATCCGCACGCCCCTCGTGGCGAGTGCGATCGCGATCGGCGCGATGACTCCTGATCTGCCGCTCTTCCTCCGCGGAATCGGAGTGAGCTACTCGTTCACGCACGGAGTCGCCAATGTCGTCTGGACCGCGGTGATCGCGTTCGCGTTGTTCCTCGTCTGGCGCACGGTGCTGCGGCCTGCTGTCGGCGAGCTCACGCCTCGATGGCTGGCGCGGCGGCTTCCCGGCGACTGGGATCAGGGTGGGCGCGCTGCTCTGAAGTCCGCGGTCGGCATCGGCTCGAACCGGCCGTGGTTTCCCGTCGCGCTCGGAGTCTCGCTCCTGCTCGGCGTGCTCTCGCACATCGCGTGGGACCTGTTCACCCATGAGGGACGTTGGGGCGTCGATCTGCTCCCCGCGCTCGATCGGATGTGGGGTCCGCTGCTCGGTTACAAGTGGCTGCAGTACGGCTCGACTGCGGTCGGTCTCCTCGGCATCGGCATCTGGGCGCTTCTTCGGCTGCGTCGTGCGACCCCTCGTGAGATCCAGCGGTCCGTGCCAGACGGCATCCGAATCGCGTGGTGGGTCTCGCTCCCGACGTTCCTGCTCGTGGCGGCGGTCCTCGGCTACCTGCTCTACGGCCCCTTCACGACGGAGTTCACGGTGCAGCATCTGGGGTATCGGATGCTTCCGCCGGCCTGCGCGGTCTGGGGATTCCTGACGCTGGGGCTGTGCCTGGCCGTTACGGTGTTCCGTCGTCGTCACCAGCGTGGCTGATCGCCACCGAATCGGCGAGGAGCCCGGAAGTCCAGTCCGGGAAGAACCGGACGCACCGTGGTGACGGTCCGGCCGCCGACATCGAACGTCGCGAGATGTTCGCGCACGTCGATCTCCTGATCGGAGTCGGCAGTCGCGCGACGCGGCATCCCGAGCAGTTCCGCAGCGATGCGCCGCAGCGAGGTGCGCACGATCCAGGTTCCGCCCTCGCGTCGACGCCGTTCGAGGAGCGCGAGCACACCCGCGGCGAGAAGGTAGCCCGCGCTGTGGTCCAGGGCCTGAGCGGGCAGGACGCCGGGCATCGAACCGTCGGCAGACTCGACCATCGCGATGCCCGACTCGGCCTGGACGAGGCTGTCGAATCCCGCTCGGCCAGGTGCGTCAGGGCCCCAGGCCGAGAGCTCGGCGATGACCAGACCCGGGTGACGCTCTGCCAGGATCTCGGGCGAGAGACCGAGGCGTTCGAGAGACGTCGGACGGTATCCGAGGACCACGACGTCGGCCTGACGGATGAGCTTTTCCAGCTCTGGACCCGATGCGCGTGCGTCGAGGATGGCCGAACGCTTGCCATGGCCGGTGTCGAGATGCTGCCCGTCCGGCTCGGGGAGTTGCGGGGGATCGATGCGGAGAACGGCAGCACCGAGCAGAGCCAGTGTCCGAGTCGCGACGGGGCCGGCGATCACGCGGGTGAGGTCGAGGACGCGGATGCCGCGCAGTTGTGTCTCATCATCGGAGACGCTGAGGGTGCCGGTCGGGTCGAGTCGTCGGACGTGGAGGATCGGCGTTCGGCGGAGAGCCGCGTCGAGTCGTGGATCCTCCGGGAGAACGGGAACCGCCAGCCCGCCCTCCGCGGTGATGCGGGACACGGCCTCGTCACCGGGGAGTGCAGAGAGCGTGCGGCGAACCGTGTCCGCGTCCGCATCGTCGGAAAGCCCGAGAGCACGCAGCAGTCGCGCAGCGTGGTGAGGGTAGTTGCCGTGCGTACGGATCCATCCTCCGCGGGTCTCCCAGAACCCGGAGTACGGAGACCAGGCACGGGGATGGGCGCCATCGATGCGGAGGAGGCGATCGCTTCGGTACGCGAATGCGATGCGGTCAGGATTCGGGATGCTGCGGATGCCGGCGAGCAGACGAACCGTGTCGACGCTGCCCCAGGCGAGCGCATCGGCCGCCAGTCGCGAGGCGAGCGGCACAGGGTGCGGCGGCTCGACCGCGTGCGCCGCGCGGTCGGAGAGACCGACGTCGTGGAGCACACGCCGGGCGAGAGCGGAGGGACCGAGCGGAGCGTCAACGGGGGTCATGCGGCGAGGATACGCCGTCGAGCACTGCGGAATGCGGGTATAGCCAGGGAAAACCCGACGCAGCGGCAGTGACGACACGCCCGGGGAGGTGCATCGGATTTGCCAGGTCTGCGGTTCCCGCGTAACTTATTACTTGTTCGCCCCACAGGGAAGCGGAGAGGCCGAGAGCCTCACCCCCCTCAAGCGGAGAACCACCTCCCGAATCCCTCACTTGTGAGTGCAGACGTTTGCGTCTAGGATGGGAGATCCACCCCCGAGATTCAGTCTCAACAGAGTGGATCTCACACACACTTCTGTGTGTCGTGGAGCTTCCGAGTTCCGGATCGCGTCGATTTGACAGCGGGAAGGAAACGGATAAGCTAGTCGAGTTGCCTCGGCGCGGTAAGCGCCTGGTGACAGTGACTGACTAAGATTGTGAAGTTGCCCTTCGGGCCTGGTTGTGATGACTGGGTCGGGGGAGCGTCCGATCCTTGAGAACTCAACAGCGTGCACTTGTCAAATGCCAAATAACCTCGACTCTGCTTCGGCAGGGTGAGATTCCTTTGGATCAAAGACCACTCTTTCGGGAGTGGCAACGGATAGTCAGCAATGAATATCTCTTTGGTCAGTTTCAAACTCGCTGCGGTCATCGTTTTCCCGGTGGTTGTATGCATTTCTTTTTTACGGAGAGTTTGATCCTGGCTCAGGATGAACGCTGGCGGCGTGCTTAACACATGCAAGTCGAACGGTGAAGCCCAGCTTGCTGGGTGGATCAGTGGCGAACGGGT